>CAZCHU010000020.1:0-35758 GCA_964498215.1 uncultured Mycobacterium sp.
GCGCCCAGTGGCCGAGAACATTGATACCCATCTGGGTGTCGAACCCGTCTTCGGTCGTGCCCTGCGGCATGGCCATCACACCGGCGTTGCACATCAGTATGTCGATACGGCTGTGTTTGGCGGCGATCTTCTTCGCCGCCGCAGCGACGGAGGCCAGCGAGCCGAGGTCGAGCTCCACGATCTCCAGCGATGCGCTCGGGTGAGCAGTGAGGATCTCGGTGCGCGCATCGGCAGCCTTGGCCTGGTTACGGGCTGCCATCACCACATGCGCGCGCTTGCCTGCCAGCGCCTTGGCCGAGGCCAGCCCGAGCCCGCCATTGGCCCCCGTGATCACCGCCACCTTGCCGCTCAGATCGGGGATGTTCGTGGTTGACCAGCTCATGGTGCTCCTTAGGTAATGGGGTGCATCCCCGTCATCGAAACTACAACGCTTCGACGGACGCCTGCAGATCGCGTCAATATTGCTACAAACCCCGCCAACGGTTTCGGGCGCGTTCGACTGTCGTCAATTGAGGATGACCGGCAGCGCGGTCAGGCGTCTCCAGAAAGGCATCGGCACCATCTGCAGTTCACTGGGTGCCACGGCCAGCTGGAGCCCCGGAAACTGGGTGATCAGGTTGGTGATCGCCACGCGGGTTTCCATCCGGGCCAGGTTGGCGCCCAGGCAGAAGTGGGAACCTTTGCTAAACGCCATGTGGTAGTTGGGATCTCGACCGATATCGAATACATCGGGGTTGTCGAAGACTTCGGGGTCGCGATTGGCCGACGCCAGAAGCGGGATGACCATCGCACCCCGAGGAATCGGAATGCCGTGCAGTTCGACGTCGTCGCCGGCGTAGTTGGGTTTGGTACCCCCGATGGTGCCTGTGAAGCGCAGGATCTCCTCGACCGCAGTTCCGATCAGTTCCGGGTTTGCTTTGAGGCGTTCGAGCTGGTCGGGATGGGAAAGCAGAGCGTGCACCCCGTTGGCGATGAGGTTGTAGGTGGTTTCGTAGCCGGCGGTGACCAGCAGGAACACCATCGCCACCACTTCGTCTTCAGTCAGCGTGTCCCCATCTTCAGCTGCATGGATCAATCCGGTCATGATGTCGTCGGCAGGATCGTTGCGGCGGCGTTCCATGAGTTCGCGCACGTAATCGATGACGCTTTCCATTTTCTCGGCAGCCTTCTCGATGCCGTACTTACCTATGCCCTCGATCACGAGTTCCATTGCTGCGTGGAACCGTCCGCGCTCAGCTGCGGGAACCCCGACCATTTCACTGATCACGGTTACCGGAATTGGTAGGGCGTACGCGGGGATCAGGTCGATGCGTTGTCCGGTGCTGAATCCGTCGAGCAGTTCACGGGTCACCGTGTCCACCCGATGCGCCAGCCGAGAAACCGCAGCCGGGGTGAACGCTCGGCTGACCAAGCTCCGGAGCCGCTGATGTTCAGGATCGTCCATCAAGATCATGCTGTCGGTGGCCATGAACTTCAGCGACTCGGGTATCTGCAGTGCCGCACTGCCTTCCACGACCCGGCGGAAGCGCCGGTCGGTCGTCAACTCGGCGCAGTCGGCATACCGAGACAGCAGGTAGACGTCGGTGTCGCCCATGTAGGCCATTCGCGTCCGGTAGACAGGTGATTCCCGGCGCAAGCGGTCGTAGAAGGGAAAAGGATCGGTCAGGAATTCCGGGCTGTCCAGGCTCACCGGATCGTCGGCTTCGGTGTCCGTGTTTCGAGCCGTCATCCCTGCTACTCCCTGCCTTTTGCTGGTCTGGCCGCCGCCGAACACGACGCGGAAAGATCCCCTTTACCACGTACTTTCAAAGTACAGTGAAACTTGTGAGTGTCAAAGGCTGGATAGCCGATGTGCCCGACGATGCCATGCAATCACAGCAACCGATGAGGACGTCGGCGATCTGGACCGAGGGGCTCACCAAGAACTTCGGCGGTGTTGTGGCCGTGCAAAATCTGGATCTGGAGGTCTCACGCGGAGAGGTCTTCGGATTCCTGGGCCCCAATGGCGCCGGGAAATCCACCACCATCCGGCTACTGCTGGACCAGATCCGTCCCACTGGCGGCCGCGCCGAGGTCTTGGGGATGAATTCGCATGCCGATTCGTTGCGGGTTCGGCGCTGTATAGGCTACGTGCCCGGTGATTTAGCCTTGTATCCGAAAATGACCGGGGCTCAGACGCTTCGGTACTTTGCTCAGTTGCGCGGAGGCGTCGATCAGCGCTATGTTGCTGAGCTGGCCGAACGGCTGGGCGCCGACTTGACGCGCAAGGTGGGGGAGTACTCGACCGGGAACCGGCAGAAGATCGGACTCATCCTGGCGTTCATGCACCGCCCTGAACTCCTGATCCTGGATGAACCCACTGCCGGTCTGGACCCGTTGGTGCAGCAGGAGTTTCATCGCCTTGTCGGCGAGGTGCGCGACGACGGACGCACGGTCTTTCTGTCCTCGCACACGCTCTCAGAGGTTGAGCGAGTCGCCGACCGAGTGGGCATCATCCGGGACGGAAAGCTCATCGTCGTTGAGCGGATTGATGAGCTCAAGCGCAAGGCCATCCGCCGCCTCGATTTTGAGTTCGCCGCGCCGGTTCCAGCCGACCTCTTCAATGGCGTGGCGGGAGTGCATCACGCGACAATCGACAAGCGGCACGCCAATGTGTCCTTTGACGGTTCAGTCAACGACATTCTCAGAGCCGCAATGGCTCACGAGGTCGTTAACCTCAACAGCCGTGAAGCTGACCTTGAGGAGGTCTTCCTCACCTACTACCGCAAGGATATCGCCGGCGACCGAACGCAGGCGCCCGATGCCTAGTGCCGCGGTGTTGACCAAGGATCTCACTGAACGCCGTTGGCCCGTCATCAGCCTCGGCGGCATCCTGGCAGTGTTCACCTTCGCCGCACTGGCCATCAGCGCCAGCCTCGGAGAAGTCATCACCGACCTCACCGAGGGATTCCCGGACGCTCTGACCTCATTCATGGGCGGGGAGGTGCCAGGGGGATACGTCGTTGGAGAGGTCTTCAACTTGATCGCCCCGCTGGCCCTAGTGGCCTACGCCGTCCTCACCGGCGCGAGTGCCATCGCGGGCGAAGAGGAATCGGGCACCATGGATCTGTTGGCTGCCCAACCGGTTTCACGCAGCGCCATCCTGGCAGCCAAGGCGGGCGGTTTGGCGGCGGCGCTCACCACGGCCACCGCGCTCTTTGCCCTGGCGGCGGCGGCTTCCTCGACCCTCCTCGACACCGGCCCCGCGATTTCAGCGGTCATCGCGACCTGCGTGCATCTACTGCTGCTTGCCATGGCTTTCGGCGCCCTGGCCCTCGCCGTCGGGGCCGCCACGGGACGACCCAGTATCGGAGCCGCGGTTGCCGGCCTGATTGCCGCGATCAGCTACCTCACCAACGCGATGCTGCCGCTGGCCGGGCTCGGTGGTTGGGCGCCGCTGAGCCCCTGGTACTACTACGCTGGCTCCGACCCACTGCTCAACGGTCTCAATCTCGGTCACGTGATCGTTTTGGCTGCAATAACATTCGGTGCGCTCGCGGTGGCCTTCTATACCTTCGAACACCGTGACCTGAAGGGATGAGCCGGTGAGCGCGCTCCTTTACTTCAGAGCCAACCCGCCGCGGCACCGTGCCGCCTCCCCCCGGCGCGATCGCGGTGTGATGGTCTGGACGCTGCTGGTCAAGGCGGTAGTTGATCGGTTGTGGTTGGCGGTCATCGTCGGTGCCCTGATGATCGGGATGGGCGCGATGGTGGGCGCGCTGTGGCCGTCAATGCGGGACACCTTCGCTGACCTGTCCACGGGGCTGCTCGATGGAATCGTGAAGGCTATGCCGGGCGCGGATCTCACGACTGCGACTGGTTGGGTGAACGCCGAACTCATGTCGATGGTCGCGCCCGCCGCCGCCATCACTGTTGCGGTGATCTCCGCATCGCGAGCCACCGCCGGCGAAGAGGAAGCCAAAACCCTGGGCGTACTACTGTCGGCGCCGGTCGGTCGGCTCACCTTCTTGTCTGTTAAGGCTACGGCCATGGTCATCCACGTCCTGATCGTCGGCGCATTCTTGGCCGCCGGCCTCATCGTGGGCGATCGAATCGGCGACTTGGGGCTGACCGCCACCGGAATCCTCGGGGCCACAGTGCAAACCGTACTTCTCGGGGTTGTGTTCGGAATGCTGGCGCTGGCGATCGCTGCCGGTACCGGCAAGCGGCGCCTCGCCACCGCGATCACCGGTGCGCTGGCGGCGCTCGGGTTCGCGATGAACATCTTCTTGCCCCTGTCAGATGCCCTGGCGGCGGGCGCCAAACTCAGCCCCTGGTACTACTTTAGCGCCGCCGACCCACTGCTCAATGGTGCTGACCTCGGCCACCTGGTTGTCCTGGGCGCTTTGGCAGCCATCGCGGCGCTTCTCGCCGCAGCGGTCTTCCGCATGCGCGACCTGCGAGGCTGACCGAGGTTTACCTGCCCGGAGTCGTCGGACGGACGCAGGCCAGTTGAATCGGGCAGTCTAATCAGACAGAATGCCAGATATGTCTCATAGCCGTTGGCGGCGTCACGGCGAGGTCGACCGCGCCGTCGATGAGCTCCTCGACGCTGCCGGCAACGCGTTCGCCACCTTCGGCGTCGCGAGTGCCACGATGGTCGACGTCGCTCGGATGGCTGGCTGCTCGCGCGCGACGCTGTACCGGTACTTCCCGGACCAGGAGTCACTGCGTCTTGCCTACGTGCATCGCGCGACGCTGCGGATCGCCAATCAGCTGGCATCCGACCACGTGGCAGGGGGGCCCGACTCCCTCGTCGACCGCATCCTCGGCGGCATCGCGCACGTTCGGGCCGATCCGTTGCTGGCGGTCTGGTTCGAACCTGCGAACATGGCGGTCCCGATCGCGGTGAGTCAGAGTTCCACGCTGCTGCGGTCCATGTCGGCGGGTTTGATCGGCCAGACCGACCAGGCACCCGTCGAACAGGACGATCTCGAGCAGCGGGCCGAGTGGATGTTGCGATCAATCGTGATGCTGCTGGCCATGCCCGGCACCGACCAGGATGCGGAGCGCCGCATGATCGAACAGTTCGTCATCCCCGTCATTTCCACCACGCCGGTGAGGAGTCAGGCATGAGGTTCACGTGTGAGGACGTCGGGCTGGAGTTCTTCAACGAGGCACCGACGCGTTACCAGGCGAGCGTTGAAATCGCCGCGACTCCCGATCTGGTATTCGAGGCCTTTCTCGACGCCGACGCCTGGGTGCAATGGGCGATGCCGATCACCAAAGTCGAATGGACCTCGGGCTTCCCGATTGAGGTCGGGTCGACGCGGACGGTGTACATGCGCGGCGGCATCGTCGGCTACGAGCAGTTCATCGCCTACGAACACGGCGTCCGGATGGCGTTCCGGTTCAACGAGGCGTCGAAGAAGGGGATCGAGGCGTTCGCCGAGGACTACCACGTCACTGATCTGGGTGCCGGGAGGTGTCGGGTCGACTGGACGATGGCGATGAGGAACGCAAAGCAGCCCCGATTCGTCTCAGCCCTGACGGATCCGATCATGGGCTTCATGGTGCGCCGCATGCTCGGCAAGTTCGCCCGGCTGGTGGAGTCCAGAATGGTCGGGACCGAATGACGAACCTCGAAGCCGCGACTTTGGGGGACATCGATCTCACCGACGCGTCCGTGTGGGAGAAGGCGGCGCCGCAGGACTGGCTGGATCGCCTGCGTTCCGAGGATCCGGTGCACTGGCATCCTGAGACGGACGGTCCGGGCTTTTGGGCACTCACCCGGCACGACGACGTCCGTCGGGTCTCGACGTCTCCCGGTGAGTTCTCCAGCTATGTCGGGGGACCGCTGCGGCTGGACCCCGCCGGTGAGGGCGGGCTCGACCAGGTGCGGATGATCATCATCGGGATGGACCCGCCCGAGCATCGCAGCTTCCGCGCGATCGTGTCCAAAGCGTTCACTCCGAAGCGGATTGCGGAACTCGAAGCGTCGTTGCGGGCGGAGACGAAACGGGTGATCGGCGAGCTGCGCGACGCCGACCGTTGCGAGTTCGTCGCAGACGTCGCAGCTCGCATCCCGATGTGGTCGATCAGCGAGCTCATGGGTGTCCCGGAGGCGGACCGGCATCGGCTCTACGAGCTGAGTCATTCGCTGATCGACGATCAAGATCCCGAAGTTGCGCCGACGCCAGAGACCTCGATGCAGGCCTCGATCGAGATCTACGGCTACGCCAGCGAGATGGCCGCCCGCGAACGGGCCAAACCCTCCGGAAACCTCACCAGCGCGCTGCTCGAGGCCGAGGTCGACGGCCGAAAACTCACCGACATGGAATACACGCTTTTCTTCATGTTCCTGATCGTCGCGGGTAACGAGACGACTCGCACCGCAACTTCGCACGGGCTGCTCACGTTGCTCGACCACCCTGATGCTCTGGAACGCCTCGTCCGAGATCCGGCACTGATGCCGGGCGCCGTCGAGGAGATGCTGCGCTTCGAACCGCCGATCCATCACTTCCGCCGCACCGCCACCAGCGAGGTCCAACTCGGCGGCAAGACGATCTCGGCAGGTGACAAGGTGTTGATGTGGTACCCGGGTTCCAATCGCGACCCCGAGGTATTCGAGGACCCCCATACGTTCCGCATCGACCGAGACCCCAACCCCCAACAGTCTTTCGGCATCGGGGAGCACTTTTGCCTGGGAGCCAATCTTGCTCGACTCTCGCTCAGGCTGTTGTTCACCGAGTTGCTCGGGACTGTCGAGAACATCGCGCTTGCCGCGCCACCGCGGCGCTTGCACTCCAACCTGATCAACGGCATCAAGGAGATGCGCATTACCTATGACGTGCGTTCCTAACGCGCGTCGGCCGCGACGATAAATGCTGGTCGCGGCTTCGAAATCAGTGGTGGGGCGGCGTCTCCGTACGTGCGCTTCGGGGTGATGTCCGCATCCGTTTCTGGCGCGGGGAACAAATCCGCGACATCGCCGGTTAACATCTTCGACAACTTGAGTGCACTGGGCTCAACTCAGGGTTGACATCTAGTGGTTGACCCGGGCAGTCTTGAGCGCGGTTCACTCAGACCCATTGAGTGCAGCGCACTCGTGACCAATGATTCGTCTATTCAGGAGGCAGTAACTATGGCTCGTGCGGTCGGAATCGACCTCGGGACCACCAACTCCGTCGTCGCAGTGCTGGAGGGCGGCGAGCCCGTCGTCGTCGCTAACTCCGAGGGCTCCCGGACCACCCCGTCGGTCGTCGCATTTGCGCGCAACGGCGAGGTCCTGGTGGGCCAGCCCGCCAAGAACCAGGCGGTGACCAACGTCGACCGGACCATCCGTTCGGTGAAGCGTGAGATCGGTACCGACTGGTCGGTGGAGATCGACGGCAAGAACTACACCCCGCAGGAAATCAGCGCGCGAGTGCTGATGAAGCTCAAGCGTGACGCCGAGTCCTACCTCGGTGAGGACATCGCGGATGCCGTCATCACCGTGCCGGCGTACTTCAACGACGCCCAGCGTCAGGCCACCAAGGAAGCCGGCCAGATCGCCGGCCTGAACGTGCTGCGCATTGTCAATGAGCCGACCGCGGCTGCGCTGGCCTATGGCCTGGACAAGGGTGAGAAGGAACAGACCATCCTCGTGTTCGACCTCGGCGGCGGCACGTTCGACGTGTCCCTGCTGGAGATCGGTGAGGGTGTCGTCGAGGTGCGGGCCACCTCCGGCGACAACCACCTCGGTGGCGACGACTGGGATGACCGGATCGTCGAATGGCTTGTCGACAAGTTCAAGGCCAGTGCAGGTATCGACCTGACCAAAGACAAGATGGCAATGCAGCGACTGCGCGAGGCTGCGGAAAAGGCGAAGATCGAACTCAGTTCAAGCCAATCCACCTCGATCAACCTGCCCTACATCACCGTCGACGCGGACAAGAACCCGCTGTTCCTCGACGAGCAGCTGACCCGTTCGGAGTTCCAGAAGATCACCCAGGATCTGTTGGACCGCACCCGGACCCCGTTCCAGCAGGTCATCAAGGATGCTGGAATCGCGGTGGGCGACATCGACCATGTCGTGCTGGTCGGTGGATCCACCCGTATGCCCGCGGTGGCCGAACTGGTCAAGGAGATGACCGGCGGCAAGGACCCCAACAAGGGCGTCAACCCGGACGAGGTCGTCGCCGTCGGCGCTGCGCTGCAGGCCGGCGTACTCAAGGGCGAGGTGAAAGACGTTCTACTGCTGGATGTCACACCGCTGAGCCTGGGTATCGAGACCAAGGGCGGGGTGATGACCAAGCTCATCGAGCGCAACACCACGATTCCGACGAAGCGCTCGGAAACGTTCACCACGGCCGACGACAACCAGCCTTCGGTGCAGATCCAGGTGTTCCAGGGTGAGCGCGAGATCGCCTCGCACAACAAGCTGCTCGGTTCCTTCGAGCTGACCGGTATCCCACCGGCCCCCCGCGGTGTCCCGCAGATCGAGGTCACCTTCGACATCGACGCCAACGGCATCGTGCATGTCACCGCTAAGGACAAGGGCACCGGCAAGGAAAACACGATCCGTATCCAGGAGGGCTCAGGCCTGTCCCAGGAGGAGATCGACCGGATGATCAAGGACGCCGAGGCACACGCCGAGGAGGACCGGACACGTCGGGAAGAGGCTGATGTCCGCAACCAGGCCGAGTCGCTGGTCTATCAGACCGAGAAGTTCGTCGCCGAACAACGGGGTGCAGCCTCCGACGGTGGCGGCTCCAAGGTTTCTGAGGACACTCTGACCAAGGTCGACGCCGCGATCTCGAGTGCCAAAGCGGCACTTGAGGGCACCGACATCGGTGCGATCAAGGCGGCGATGGAGAAGTTGGGTGAGGAGAGCCAGGCATTGGGCCAGGCGATCTATGAGGCCACCCAGGCCGAGCAGGCTGCGTCCGGAGGCGAACAACCCACGGGAACCGCAGGCTCTGATGATGACGTCGTGGACGCTGAAGTTGTTGAGGATGACCAGGAGCGCAAGTGAGTTACGCCGACCGCGACCGCTCCGCCGAACACGGCGAGCCGGTCACCTTCACCGATAAGCGTCGGATCGACCCGCAAACGGGTGAGGTGCGCGACGACGTGGCCCCCGGGCCGGCCCCCAGTGGGTCGGCGCCGGAGGCGCCCACGGTTTCTGAGGAATCCCTCAGCGAGGCCGCGGAACTGGTCGCTGACCTGCAGCGGGTACAGGCCGACTTCACCAACTATCGCAAGCGGGCTTTACGCGATCAGCAGGTCGCCACCGAGCGGGCCAAGGCGCATGTGGTGACCCAGTTGTTGCCGGTGCTCGACGATCTCGACCGGGCACGCGAGCACGGTGACCTCGATTCGGGTCCACTGAAGGCGGTCGCCGACAAGCTGACGAGCGTACTTCAGGGCCTGGGCCTTGCGGCCTTCGGCAGCGAGGGTGAGGAATTCGACCCCGCACTGCACGAGGCTGTTCAGCATGAGGGCGACGGCTCCCACTCGGTGATCGGCACGGTGATGCGGCGCGGTTACAAAGTCGGCGATCACGTGGTCCGCCACGCGATGGTGGGTGTAGTCGACACAGTGCCCGACGTGCCGGGGCCCGATAATGCCGATTCCGCGGTCGAACCGCCATCGGAATCGTAATCATTGAGCAAGCAGGAACAAGAACAGGCAGGGAGGTGACGCAGTATGGCCCAGCGAGAATGGGTTGAGAAGGACTTCTATAAGGAACTCGGCGTCGCCTCGGACGCCGATGAAAAAACGATCAAGCGGGCAGCGCGAAAGATTCTCTCCGAGAACCACCCGGACCGCAATCCCGGCAACTCCGCGGCTGAAGACCGATACAAGTCGGCATCGGAAGCCAAGGAAGTGCTCACAGATCCGGTGAAGCGCAAGGAGTATGACGAAACACGCCGGCTGTTCGCCGGAGGCGGTTTCGGTCGGGGGCGTCACCCCGGAGGTGGCGGCGGTTTCGGGGGGTTCACCCCTGGCGGGGACGGTCAGGAATTCAACCTGAACGACCTCTTCGATGCCGCCGGTCAAGAGGGCGGCGCGAACATCGGTGACCTCTTCGGAGGGCTGTTCGGGCGGGGGGCGCAGCAGCCCCGGCAGTCCCGTCCACGCCGGGGCAACGATCTCGAGACCGAGACCGAACTCAGCTTCCTTGAGGCCACCAAGGGCGTGGCCATGCCGCTTCGGCTGACCAGCCCGGCACCGTGCACGAACTGCCATGGCAGCGGGGCGCGTCCAGGTACCAGCCCCAAAGTCTGTTCGAGCTGCAATGGTGCCGGGGTGATTAACCGTAACCAGGGCGCATTCGGTTTTTCCGAGCCGTGCACGGAATGTCGCGGTAGCGGCTCGATCATCGAGAGCCCGTGCGACGAGTGCAAGGGCACCGGTGTGGCTACCCGCACCCGCACCATCAACGTCCGGATACCTCCGGGTGTGGAGGACGGTCAGCGGATTCGGCTGGCCGGACAGGGCGAGGCCGGGCTGCGCGGGGCACCCTCGGGCGACTTGTACGTCACCGTTCATGTCAGGCCCGATAAGGTGTTTGGCCGTAGCGGTGACGACCTCACCGTGGCGGTTCCCGTCAGTTTTCACGAATTGGCCTTAGGCACAACGCTTTCAGTTCCGACGTTAGAGGGCAAAGTCGGAGTTAGAGTGCCCAAAGGCACCTCGGACGGTCGCATCCTGCGGGTGCGCGGCCGCGGTGTCCCCAAGCGTTCCGGCGGTCACGGCGATCTGCTGGTCACCGTGAAGGTGGCGGTGCCCCCCAAGTTGGAAGGGGAAGCGGCCGAGGCGCTGGAAGCATACGCAAAAGCCGAGCGCGCCAGCGGGTTTGACCCGCGCGCGGGTTGGGCGGGCGCATTGTGAGTGCCAAGCGCAGGGAAGAATCCAGGACATTTCTGATCTCGGTGGCCGCCGAGTTGGCGGGAATGCACGCGCAAACTCTGCGCACGTATGACCGTCTGGGCCTGGTGAGTCCGCAGCGCAGTACCGGAGGCGGGCGGCGCTATTCGGAGCGGGACGTCGACCTGTTGCGCGAGGTGCAGCGGCTGTCGCAGGACGAGGGCGTGAACCTCGCAGGTATCAAACGGGTCATCGAGTTAACCAATCAGGTCGAGGCGCTGCAGGCGCGGGTTCGCGAGCTGAGTAGGGAAGTCGAGTACCTGCGGTCTCAGCCGCGGGGGAAGAGCACCGCGCTGGTCGTGTGGCAGCCCCGACAGCAGCGCTAGAAACGCTCGTCCCTCACCGCGGCTCGTCCCTCACCGCTTGATCGTCATCCGGCAGTATTGATGGCCGTATTCCTCAACGCGGCTCGTCCCTCACCGCTTGATCGTCATCCGGCGACTTTAATCCGGAACTGGGTAGTCACCGCCTCGCCGGGCTGAACCTCGCGATAGCCGCCGCGGCGCAACGCGTCGGTGGGGGCGGCCATCGGTTCGAAGCACACGACGTCGTCGTCGCCCGGTGCGTACACCTGTGCTGCGGTGTATCCGTGATCGAAGTGCACCTCGATGCGCCGGTCGCCGCCAGAGAGGGCGAACATCGCGCCCGGCGCGACCTCGTCGTAGCCGTCATCGACGAATCTGTCGCCCAACAACTCCGAAGCCGCGGAACGCTGCTCCACCCGCCCGGTGGGAATGCCCCACGCGTTGACCGGCTGGTAACGCATCGCCGGTGTCTCCATCCGCCACTGCGCCCGGGGTACGCCGGGCAATTGCAGGTAGGGGTGGAAGCCGAAGCACAGCGGCACCCGCGACCCGGTGGTCGCTGTGACGGTGGTTTTCACCGTGAGAGTGCGGTCGAGCAATGTGATGTCCAGCGTCAACAGGTGTGGGAACGGGAAGGTCGCCAACAGTCCGGGTCGGGCCGCGAAGTCCAACTCGGCGGTCAGCTGGGACTCCAACAACGTGGTGACGTTCCAGTCCCGGTAGGCGGCCAACGTCCCATGGATCGGCACACCGTGCTGGTCGGTGCGCACGCCGCCGGTGCCCGGCGTCAGCGTCACGACAGCCCCGTCGACGCCGTAACCGTTGCTGCTCAGGCGGTTCGCCCACGGGTAGAGAATGGGAATGCCCATGGTCTTGTGGTTCGACACGTAGGCCTGCAGGCCGCGGCGCTGGCCCAGCAGTTCCACGCCGTCATCGGACAGCGACGTGGCCACCATGCCGGCCACTGGGACATAGGTGGCTGTCAGCCCGGACGACGGATCACGCAGCGCCACGGTTTCAAAATCGTCCATGGTTGTCGATCCTGCCACGTGCCTTCAACTCGCTAGTGGATCGTGGCGAATTCGTTCAGCAGGTGCGCCTTTGGCGATCAGCGCGGCCTTGGTGGCCAGCACCATCTCGGGTTTACCGCACAGCAGGATCTGGCGGTCACCCCAGCTCCCGTACCGCGTCACGACGTCGGACAACGTTCCGGTCTGACGCACGTGCAGCCCGCGAGGCGGTGTGGGATCGGGATACTCGGCGGCCCACAGTGGATCGACCTTGTGCTCGGACACCGGGGTCACCGACAGCCACGGATTGGTCGAGGCGACCTGCCAGAGAGTGGGTAGGTCATAGAGCTCGCCGGGAAAGCGCGCTCCGAAGAACAAATGCACGCGGGGGTTCTGTGCGAACCTGGCGAGATCCATGATTATCGCTCGCAGTGGGGACAGCCCGGTCGAGCCTGCGACCATCAGCACGTCGCCGTCATCGCGGTCGACGTGCATTCCGCCGTGTGGATTGGCTAGCCGCCATCGATCGCCCGGGCGCGCCTCCTCGACGATCGCATTGCTGACCATCCCCGCGGGGACTGAGCGGACATGGAACTCCACGTATCCGCGGGGGTCGGCCGGGATCGCCGGGCTCAGATAGCGCCACCGCCTCGGCCACTGCGGCACCTGCACGGGTAGGTACTGCCCTGGTAGGTAGGTCAGCGGGTGGTCCATCTTCAGCCGGACGATCGAGACGTCGCGAGTGGGCCGAAGGTGTTCGAGCACGGTCCCGTCGCCGAACGGCGGGCTGGTCTCAGCGGTGGCGGCACCGCTCATCATTCCGACGGCCAGCTGCACGACATCGTGGACCGCCTCGTCGAGTCGAGGGTCCCAGCTGTGGGCAAGATGCGATTTCAGCGTGCTGAGCAGCGCATCCCGCAGTGTCGCGTAATGCTGTTGGGTGACACCGTATTTGCGATGGTCGCGGCCAAGCTGGGCGAGAAAGGCGACGGGCTCCTCGGCGCGCTGGGCTATGAGTTCGTCACATAGCCAGCGCAGGGCGTGGCCGAAGACGTTTCGCTGTTTGGTCATATCCGGCGGGAACAGGTCTCGTGCCGACGGGTCCGTACCGAACCACCGGTTGTAGAAGTCTCGTACGAGTGCCTCGGAACCGCGGTCGGGGTCGACGGCATTGCGCAGGATGCGTATCGATTCCTGGTCTTCGAGTCCCACGTCGCACGATCCTAAGGTCAGAGGCCGTGAATCCCCTTGTACAACACCAGAAGACCAATCACCACGAGAATCGCGGCGATCAGGGTGGCATGTTGCTTCTCCATCCAGGTCTTGAGCCGCTCCAGCCCGAGGTCGAGCCGGTCACCTGACACCGCGTATCCGAGGATGGGCAACGCGACCGTGGAACCTGCCACCGCGACGTACCAGGCTGCCGCGGCCCATACGCCGGGCGATCCGATCCCCGACGATCCGATCGCCAAACCCGCGGCTGCACAGATGAAGAGGACTTTGACGTTGGCCACGGTCAGCAGCACGCCCGTGATAGCGGCTTTGGGCGGAGTGAGCGTGCTTATCCGGGTCATCCAGCCCGGCATGTGCTCTGATCTCTTCCGGGTCGCCCAGCGGTAGATGCCAAAGCCGATCAGCGCGACGCCGACGATGATGCGCAGCCATGAGGCCCAGCTCGGTGGGCTCTGTCCGATCCCGCCTGCCAGATCGGACGCCTTAAGGAAAATGCCGGTCAGTGCCGCCAGGCCGACGAGCCAGCCCGCCATGAACGCCAACCCGGTGGGTTTGGGTCGCGCCGAGTGCAACACAAGGATTGCGGGGATGATCGACAGCGGGGAGAAAGCGACGACCAAGCCCAGCGGAATGAGCTCAGTCAGGATCGATCCCCAGTCACCTGACACTGGCTCAACTTAGCAAGGGGTTGTGTCCTTGCCCAGACAATTCAAAGTTGAGTGGAACAGACTCAACCTTGACTGTGTTGTACAACGCGACAAGCATTTGATGGGCCCTTGCGGCCTGTACCGAGAAAGTGAGGTGTCGTGGACTCGTTCAATCCGACGACCAAGACTCAGGCAGCGCTGACTTCCGCCCTGCAGGCTGCGACGGCGGCAGGTAACCCGCAGATTGCGCCCGCCCACCTGTTGATGGCGCTGCTCACTCAGAACGATGGCATCGCTGGGCCGTTACTCGAGGCTGTGGGAGTGGATCCGGCAGTCGTCCGAAACGAGACGCAGCGGCTGGTGGAGCGGCTGCCCAGCGCCAGTGGATCGTCCTCGCAGCCGCAGTTGGCGCCCCAGTCGCTCGCCGCGATCACCGCCGCCCAGCAGCTCGCTACCGAGATGGACGACGAATATGTCTCGACCGAGCATCTGCTGGTTGGTCTGGCAACCGGAGACAGCGACACCGCCAAACTCTTGACCGGCCAGGGTGCCTCACCGGAAGCGCTGCGGGACGCCTTCGTCAAGGTGCGCGGCAGCGCCCGGGTCACCAGCCCCGACCCCGAAGGCACCTACCAGGCACTTGAGAAGTACTCCACCGACCTGACCGCGGCCGCCAAGGACGGCAAGCTGGACCCGGTGATCGGCCGGGACAACGAGATCCGCCGCGTCGTTCAAGTGCTGAGCCGGCGCACCAAGAACAACCCGGTGCTCATCGGTGAGCCCGGCGTCGGTAAGACCGCGATCGTCGAGGGCCTGGCACAGCGGATCGTCGCCGGCGACGTCCCCGAGAGCCTGCGCGATAAGACGGTCATCTCCCTCGACCTCGGATCGATGGTGGCAGGGGCCAAATACCGCGGCGAGTTCGAGGAAAGGCTCAAAGCAGTCCTCGACGACATCAAGAACTCTGCCGGTCAGATCATCACGTTCATCGATGAGCTGCACACGATCGTCGGGGCCGGCGCTACCGGTGAATCGGCGATGGACGCCGGCAACATGATCAAGCCGATGCTGGCCCGCGGCGAGTTGCGGCTGGTCGGCGCCACCACACTCGACGAGTACCGCACCTATATCGAAAAGGACGCCGCCCTGGAACGTCGCTTCCAGCAGGTGCTCGTCGGCGAGCCTTCGGTCGAAGACACCGTCGGTATCCTGCGCGGGCTCAAAGACCGGTACGAAGTGCATCACGGCGTCCGGATCACCGACTCCGCACTGGTGGCCGCAGCCACGCTGTCGGACCGCTACATCACCAGCCGGTTCCTGCCTGACAAGGCCATCGATCTGGTGGATGAGGCGGCGTCGCGCCTGCGCATGGAGATCGACTCGCGCCCGGTCGAGATCGACGAGGTCGAGCGCCTGGTGCGTCGCCTCGAGATCGAGGAAATGGCGCTGGCCAAGGAATCCGATGAGGCCTCGCGGGATCGCTTGGACAAGCTGCGCGCCGAGTTGGCCGATAAGAAGGAGGAGCTCGCCCAACTGACCAGCAGATGGCAGAACGAGAAGGGCGCCATCGACGTCGTCCGCGATTTCACCGAGCAGCTCGACAAGTTGCGCGGCGAGGCCGACCGGGCCGAACGCGACGGCGACCTGGCCAAGGCGGCCGAACTACGTTACGGACGTATCCCCGAGGTCGAGAAGAAGCTCGACGCGGCGCTGCCGGCCGCCGAGGCGCGCGAGAACGTGATGCTCAAGGAAGATGTCGGACCTGACGATATCGCCGAAGTGGTGTCGTCCTGGACCGGTATTCCGGCAGGGCGGATGCTTGAGGGTGAGACGGCCAAGCTGCTGCGGATGGAAGAAGAACTGGGCAGACGCGTGGTCGGGCAGAAGAAGGCCGTGCAGGCGGTTTCTGATGCGGTGCGGCGCAGCCGGGCCGGTGTCGCCGACCCGAACCGCCCGACGGGCTCGTTCATGTTCCTCGGCCCCACCGGCGTCGGGAAGACCGAGCTGGCCAAGGCGCTGGCCGAGTTCCTCTTCGACGACGAACGGGCGATGGTCCGGATCGACATGAGCGAATACGGCGAGAAGCACTCAGTGGCCCGTCTGGTTGGGGCACCTCCCGGCTACATCGGATATGACCAGGGTGGTCAGCTGACTGAAGCGGTGCGTCGGCGCCCGTACACGGTGATCTTGTTCGATGAGATCGAGAAAGCGCACCCTGATGTGTTCGACGTGCTGTTGCAGGTACTCGATGAGGGCAGGCTGACCGACGGTCAGGGTCGCACGGTCGACTTCCGCAATACGATCCTGATCCTGACGTCCAATCTCGGCGCCGGCGGCAGCGAGGAACAGGTGATGGCGGCGGTGCGCGCGGCGTTCAAACCGGAGTTCATCAACCGCCTCGACGATGTGATCATCTTCGATGCACTCGATCCCGAGCAGTTGGTGTCCATCGTCGACATCCAGCTCGCTCAGCTGGACAAGCGGCTGGCACAGCGCCGTCTCACGCTCGAGGTGTCGCTGGCGGCCAAGAAGTGGCTGGCCGAGCGCGGGTTCGATCCGCTCTACGGCGCGCGGCCGCTGCGCCGGCTGGTCCAGCAAGCGATCGGAGACCAGCTGGCCAAGCTGCTGTTGGCAGGGGATGTTCATGACGGCGACGTGGTCCCGGTCGATGTGAGTGACGATGGCGACTCGTTGGTCCTGGGCTGACCATCACCCGCCGAGCAGGCGCAAACCGACCCGTATCGAGCCGTTTCGGGGCAGTTTGTGACTGCTCGCGGTCAAGGGTGACCTGGTTGTTACCCATTCGGGTTCGGCTAGCGCCGCACTGAGCGGATACTCTCTAACCAATGGTTCCGCTTTGGTTCACGCTGTCCGCACTCTGCTTCGTGGGTGCGGCGGTCTTGCTGTACGTAGACCTCGACCGGCGTCGGGGTCTGGGTCGTCGTCGTAAGTCTTGGGCGAAGTCGCATGGATTCGACTACGAGCCGGAGTCCACCGACATTCTCAAACGCTGGAAGCGCGGCGTGATGTCGACCGTCGGCGACGTTACCGCGCGCAACGTGGTCCTCGGCCAGATCCGAGGCGAGGCGGTCTTCATCTTCGACCTCGACGACGTTGCGACCGTCATCGCCCTGCACCGCAAAGTCGGCACCAACGTGGTCGTCGACATGCGACTGAAGGGCATCAAGGAACCCCGGGAAAGTGACATCTGGCTGCTCGGTGCCATCGGCCCCCGGATGGTCTACTCCACGAACCTCGACGCGGCCCGGCGTGCGTGCGACCGCCGGATGGTGACGTTCGCACACACCGCACCGGAATGCGCCGAGATGATGTGGAACGAACAGAACTGGACGCTGGTCAGCATGCCGGTCACCAGTAGTCGTGCCCAATGGGACGACGGTCTGCGTGCCGTGCGCCAGTTCAATGACCTGCTGAGGGTGTTGCCGCCGTTGCCTGCGGCCGCCGCGGTTCAGCCCGTCGCTCGCCGCAGCGGGTCGCCCAGCCGTCCGGTCACGCCCGCGCCTGCCGGACCTCCCGAGTTGGCGCCGGGGATGTCCGACCAGCCGCCAGGGCGCGCCGATGTAGGCCAATACGTCGCCCGACCCGACACCGCCAGGCCTGGTGCCGACCCGGCCCGGCCGGACCCGCTGCGTCGGGAACAGCCGCCGTCGCGTAACGGTCGGCAGTCGCCCAACTATCAACGGTAAGTATTCTCTGGGGCATGCCACGCCCCGTCGCGCTCATCACCGGGCCCACCTCAGGCCTGGGTGAAGGTTTCGCACGCCGCTACGCGGTCGACGGCTACGACCTGGTGCTGGTCGCCCGCGACGTCGAACGGCTCAAACGGCTGGCCGCCGAGCTGCGCGACGAGGCCGGTGCCGAGGTTGAGGTGATACCCGCCGATCTGGCCGTGGCCGACGACCGGGCGAAGGTCGCCGAACGGCTGCGTTCTGGGGTCCGGGTTCTGGTGAACAACGCAGGGATCGGCACCGCCGGGGAGTTCTGGTCTGCCGAGCTCGACGTGCTGCAGGCTCAGCTCGATGTCAACGTCACCGCGGTCATGCAGCTCACCCATGCCGCCCTGCCGGCCATGCTGGCCCAAGGGGCAGGAACGGTGCTCAACGTGGCCAGCGTCGCCGGGCTGCTCCCGGGGCGGGGGTCCACCTACTCGGCCTCCAAGGCGTGGGTGGTCTCCTTTTCCGAGGGCCTGGCTAACGGGCTCGGTGGGACGGGCGTCGGCGTGCATGCGCTGTGTCCGGGATTCGTGCACACCGAGTTTCATGCGCGGGCTGGTATCGATATGGCAGGTACCGCGTCGTTCTTGTGGCTGGAAGTTGATGACGTGGTCCGGGAAACCATGGCTGACCTCGCCAAAGGCAAGGTTGTCATCATCCCGGGGCTGCAATACAAAGCACTGACCACCGGCGGGCGGATGGTGCCCCGGCAGCTGGTGCGAGCCATGACGAGAGTGGTGGGTAAGGGTCGTGGCCGTACCTGAGAAAGATGGCTGAATCGGGGCCCGACGTTGCCGGCCCCACCGAGTGGGGGGAAGGGCGCGGTGTAGGCCCGTGGACGGGTCCGCTGCCCGACGACACCAAGTACGACCCGGAACTGCTGGGTGCCGGGGATACCCGCAACGTCGTTGACGAATACCGCTATTGGACCCGTGAAGCCATCGTCGCTGACATCGACGAGCGACGGCACCGGCTACACGTGGCCATCGAGAATTTCGGGAACGACGCGAACATCGGCGCGGTCGTGCGGACCGCGAACGCGTTCGCGGTCGATACCGTGCACATCGTGGGCCGTAGACGCTGGAATCGGCGCGGGGCCATGGTCACCGACCGGTATCAGCGGCTGCGTCATCACGAGACGACCGCCGACTTGCTGAGCTTTGCCGCCCAGGCCGGGTTGGACGTCGTGGCGGTCGACAATGTCCCCGGGGCTGCTCGCATCGAGGACGTCACCTTGCCGCGCGACTGTCTGCTGGTCTTCGGTCAGGAGGGGCCGGGCATCACACCCGAAGCGTCGGCCGGCGCCCGCTCGACGGTGTCGATCGCCCAGTTCGGCTCCACCCGCAGCATCAACGCGGCGGTCGCCGCGGGGATCGCCATGCACACCTGGATCCGTCAGCACGCCGACCTCGGCCGTGCTTGGTGACCGAGCCGGGCAGCCGCCGCCACCGGACCCCTTCGTCGAGGGCCGCAGCAACAGCCAGACCGCGACCGCTGACGCGAGCAGCAGCGCCGCACCGAATCCGGACGCGACGGCAAGACCGGAAGTGAACGCCGCCTTGGCCGCCGTGAGCAACTCGGCCCCTTGGGTGGCAGGCAGCGCCGTCGCGGCGTGGACGGCTCCGGGTAGCGAGTCCCGCGCCCCTGCGGCCACCTCCGTGGGGACGCTGGGCGCGATGTCCACGGTGCGGTACACGGCGGTCAGGATCGAACCCAGGGTCGCGATGCCCAGCGCCATTCCGAGTTCGTAGGCGGTCTCCGAGACCGCGGCCGCCGAGCCGGCCCGCTCCTTGGGAACGCTGGCCAAGATGACGTCGCTGGCGACGGTGAACGCCAATCCCAAACCGACACCCACGATGAACAGCGCACCACCCAGGGGCAGGTACGGCGTAACGGGCGTGAACAGTGTCAGCGATGCCACCAGCGAAGCCATCGCGACACCGACCAGAGTCAGGCCGGTGGTCAGCACCAGGCGGTGTGAGACGTGGCGCACGGCTACGCCGGCGAGCACGCCGAACACCGTCGCCGTCACCGCGGCCGGCAACTCCGCCAGGCCCGCCTTGAGCGGGCCGTACCCGTGCACGAGCTGGAAGTACTGCGACAGGAAGAACACCAACCCGGACAGGCCCATGACCGACAACAGGTTCGCGGACACCACTCCGGAAAACACCGGATTGCGGAACAGTCGAACGTCGATCAGCGGCACCGGTAGGCGCAGCTGGCGTCGGACGAAGAGCGTCAACGCGGTCACACCGATGGCACCCGCGACGACGGCGTCGATGCGCAAGCCGTGGGCCAGTCCGGTGAAGCCCTCCTTGATTCCGTACACCACGCCGAGCATCCCCAGCATGGACATCGCCACGCTGGGCAGATCCCACGGGCCGGGTTCTGGGTTGCGGTTCTCGGGTAGCAACACGATGCCGCCGACGACCAGGATCACCATCACCGGGATGTTGATCAGGAACACCGACCCCCACCAGAAGTGCTCGAGCAGCACACCGCCGACCACCGGGCCCAGCGCGGCGCCCGCCGAGAAAGCCGACGCCCACACGCCGACAGCGATGCTGCGCTCTCGCTGATCGGGGAACAGCCCGCGGATCAATGCCAGCGTGGCAGGTGTCAGCGTGGCACCGGCCATGCCGAGCAGGGCCCGCGTCAGGATCAGCATCTCGGGTGTCGACGAATACGCCGTGATGGCCGAGACCATTGCGAAAGCCGTTGCGCCGAAAAGGAGTAGCCTCTTGTGGCCGATACGGTCGCCGAGGCTGCCCATGCTGATCAGCAGGCCGGCCAGAACGAACGAGTAGATGTCACCGATCCAGAGAATCTGGGTACCGGTGGCGCCAAGGTCTGCGCTGATGAACGGAGTCGCCAGCGCAAGAACCGTGCCGTCGACGCCGATCAGCAGCACGGCCATGGCGAGGATGCCTAGGCCTAACCAACGGCGGCTCATGAGGTGTGGACTCCGTGCAGTAGTAGTTGGGTGATCAGTCGATCGAAATCGCGCTCGGCGACGCGCCCCGCCCGGATGGCCCACGCGGTCCCGCCGACCAGGCTGTAGAAGGCCTCGGTGAGCCATGCCGCGGTCAGGTCGGGCCGGAAGTCTCCGTCGCGCTGTCCGCGTAGGAACAATGACGTGATTTCACTGTCGATCTCCTGCCATGCGTCCTGCGTGGTGTCGAAGTCGAGTTCCTGGCTCTGGCTGTACAGCAGCGCCAGGTACGGCGATACCGGTTGACATGCCGAGATCAGGCGGCGCAAGGCCTCGGGGGAGCTGCCATCATGCAACCGAACAGCGTTCAGTACCTTCCCCATCTCGGCAATGGCAAGGTCTTCCAGCGCTGCCATCAGGGCGGGGCGGCCGGCGAAGTGCCGGTGCAGGGTCGCCCGACTGACGCCGACGGCGGTGGCGATCTCGTCCTGGGTGGCGTTAGGGCGCCGGCCGAGAAAGTCGGCCGCGGCGCGCAGTAACTGATCGCGAGTGGCTGACATGAAACGACTATAACTCATATGAGACGATATTGTCTCACCGATCGATCTGCGCTGCCTTCCCGGCATCCGCCGCGTGAGGCAAGATCGACGTCATGGATCAGCTGTGGGCCAACCGCGCCGCCAGCGCGGAGACCGCGATCGCCACGAGACACCTGAAGCGGCTGTGGGGGATACCGGGCACGCAACTCGGCGTCGTCGCCTGGCCCCCCGCCAAGAAACACCGGCGGTTCGGAACCTGGCATTACTGGTGGCAGGCCCACCTGCTGGACAACCTGGTCGATGCGCAGCTGCGCGACCCTCAACCCGAGCGCCTGAAGTCGATCGCCCGCCAGATTCGGGGACATCGCCTGCGAAACCTCGGATCCTGGGTCAACGACTACTACGACGACATGGCGTGGCTGGCGCTGGCGCTGGAGCGGGCGGGCCGGCTGACCGGGGTGGGTCGCCCCAAGGCACTGAAGACGCTGGCCGAGCAGTTCCTGACCGCCTGGGTACCCGAGGACGGCGGCGGAATACCCTGGCGCAAGCAGGATCAGTTCTTCAACGCACCCGCCAACGGACCAGCCGGGATCTTCCTCGCCCGCCATGAGGACCGGCTGCGGCGAGCGCAGCAGATGGCCGACTGGATCGATAAGTCGTTGATCGACCCCGAGACCCATCTTGTTTTCGACGGGATCAAGGCCGGCTCGCTGATCCGAGCGCAATACACCTACTGCCAGGGCGTCGTGCTGGGATTGGAAACCGAACTCGCCGCGCGCACCGAGGATGCCCGGCATGCCGAACGGGTGCACCGCCTGGTGGCTGCGGTCTCGGCGCACATGGCACCCGACGGTGTGATCAAGGGTGCCGCCGGCGGTGACGGCGGCCTGTTCAACGGGATCCTGGCGCGCTATCTGGCGTTGGTCGCCACCGCGCTACCCCGGCGCGGCCGTGAGGATGAGAAAGCCCGTCGTACCGCGCGTTCGGTGGTGCTCGGCTCCGCGCGGGCGGCCTGGGACCATCGCCAGACGGTCGAGGACCTTCCGTTGTTCGGCGCGTTCTGGGATCGATTCGCCGAACTCCCGACGGCCACGGCAGGAGAGGCGCAGTTCATCGAGGGTGCGGTGAACTCTTCGGAGATTCCGGAACGCGACCTGTCGGTGCAGTTGTCCGGGTGGATGTTGATGGAAGCCGCCCACACCGTCGCAGACGACGATTCGTGACGGCGTACGGGCGGGAGACGGGAGTCCCTTGAGCTGGCCGAGTGTGAAGTTAGTGGCACGCTCGCCCCACCGGGGTGAAGATGGCCTCACGTTCGGCGGTGCGTCGGGGCGTGCGCGCGGCCAGTACTCGGCTAGAGCGTCGGTTCCGGCTCCGCCGCGCCGCCGGTCTGCTTCGCGGCCTTACGACGCTTGTACCACTCGATGGCCATGGGCAGCACCGAGAGCACCACGATCCCGATGACGATCGGTTCGAGTAATTTTTGGATGATCTCGAAACGGCCCAGCCAGTATCCCAGCACCGTCAGGCCGATTCCCCACACTGCCGCGCCGACGGCGTTGTACAGCGTAAACACCCCGTAGTTCATCCGCGCCGCGCCGGCGGTGATGGGGGCCAGGGTGCGCACGATCGGCACGAACCGTGCGATGACGATCGCGAACGGACCCCGCTGCTCGAAGAACAAGTGGGCCTCGTCGAGGTAGCGCTGCTTCAGGAAGCGCGCATCAGGCTTGAACATCGCGGTGCCGACATTGCGTCCGATCCAATAGCCAACCTGGCCACCGAGCACCGCCGCGATCGGGATGAACACCACCAGCTGCCACAGCTGGAAGTTGGCGTCAACGACACCTTCCTCGGCGGCCGTCGCGGTGCCGGCGGCGAGCATCCCCGCCACGAAGAGCAACGAATCGCCGGGCAAGACCGGAAATAGCACGCCCGATTCGACGAACACCACCACCAACAGCCCGATCAGCGCCCAGGTCCCGAAGTAGCCGAGCAGATTGATCGGGTCCAGGAAATCGGGCATCAGCGCGAGATTGTCGACGACCACGGGTCCCAAGGGTACCGGCGGGTCAGCGTGAGACCCGAATCTGACGGGAGTTGGCCGTGTGAGGTTGGATCGTTCTTGAGATACTGCCGGGGAAGCCAGGACAGCCGAGAGGATGCATACCATGCCCATCGCCACGCCCGAGGTCTACGCCGAGATGCTGGGCCGCGCCAAGGAGCACTCGTTCGCGTTCCCGGCGGTCAACTGCACATCGTCGGAGACCATCAACGCCGCGCTCAAGGGCTTCGCCGACGCGGGCAGCGACGGCATCATCCAATTCTCCACCGGCGGTGCCGAATTCGGTTCCGGCCTGGGAGTCAAGGATATGGTTACCGGCGCGGTGGCGCTCGCCGAGTTCGCTCACATCGTCGCCGACAAGTACCCGATCACGGTGGCGCTGCACACCGACCACTGCCCGAAGGACAAGCTGGACACCTACGTCCGGCCGCTACTGGCTATTTCCGCCGAGAGGGTGAGCGAGGGCCGAAACCCGTTGTTCCAGTCGCACATGTGGGACGGCTCCGCGGTGCCGATCGACGAGAACCTGTCGATCGCGCAGGAACTGCTCAAGCAGGCGGCGGCCGCCAAGATCATCCTGGAAATCGAGATCGGAGTGGTTGGAGGCGAGGAGGACGGCGTCGAGGCCGAGATCAACGAAAAGCTCTACACCAGCGCCGAGGATTTCGAGAAAACCATCGCCGCCCTGGGTGCCGGTGAGCAGGGCCAGTATCTGCTGGCCGCGACCTTCGGCAACGTGCACGGCGTCTACAAGCCCGGCAACGTGGTGCTCAAGCCTGAGGTGTTGGCCGAAGGGCAGCAGGTGGCCGCGGCGAAACTTGGCCTGCCGGAGGGGTCCCAGCCGTTCGACTTCGTGTTCCACGGCGGGTCGGGCTCGCTCAAATCGGAGATCGAGGATTCCTTGAAGTACGGCGTGGTGAAGATGAACGTCGACACCGACATGCAATATGCGTTCAGCCGTCAGATCGCCGGCCACTTTTTCACCAACTACGACGGCGTGCTCAAGGTTGATGGCGAAGTGGGCAACAAGAAGGTCTATGACCCGCGTAGTTACCTGAAGAAGGCTGAGGCCGGCATGGTCGACCGGGTCATCGAGGCGTGCAACGACCTGCACAGCGCGGGCCGCAGCGTGAGCGGCTAACTGGCCGGCGCCTGGCAGATCTTCCACTGGTCGTCGCGGAACTCCAGATCGAAGCTTCGTGTTGAGCGGGTCTGCGGCGCATACGCCATGAAGGTCGTGACGTTGGCCTCCGCGTGATCGCCGTTGACGACCACTTGATCGATGCTGGCGACGACCGGGTACTGCTTGGCGGCGGCCACTCGGGAGTGGGTGTCCGACCAGGCTTTCTCGTTGTAGCGGACGTAGTTGTCACGGGTCGCCCCGCAGGTGATGCTGCGCAGCGTGGACAGGTCACCGTTCTGCACCGCTATGTCGAAATCCTGGATCGTGGAACGGACCATGTCCTCCTGAGACACCGCCGGCTCAGACGCACGGGTCAGCAGGATGGTGCCGAGAACGGCGATACCCGCCAGTACTGCGATGACGAGCACGATGGCCGCGACCCAGCCCCAGCTCCGTCTTTTCTTCGGTACTGGCGGGGCGTCATCACGTGCCGGAATCGCCTGAGGAGTAGTGGGTTTCTGCGCATCGAACGACTCGGTCTGTTCGCCCTCGGTGGCCGGAAACACCTCGGTGGCCGGGTCTGCGGGCCGGTCGATGATCTGGGTCGATCCCGCGTCGAATCCGGACGGGGCGGTGAATCGCCGCTCGTGGGGTGGTTCGGTCGGGTCCTCGGCCTGCGGCTCGGCGGGCGCCATGACCTCGGTGGCCGGTTCCTGCTCGGAGTCGGGTTCGGGCACAACCCCGGTTTCGTCATCCGAGTCGGGGACAGGCGCCTCGGTCTCGGTCAGCTCGAAAGCCTTCGGTTCGGAAGGCGGCGGCTCGGAAGATTCAGGGTCGTCCGGGCGGTCAGGTCCTGTGGGGTTCGACATCCCTGCTCAATCCTCCCTGATCCTTTCCGCGCGACGGCGTCCCTCCCTGCCGACGCTACGGGCGAAGCTTAACCATCCGCGGTGACGCGTGCCCGCCGTCGCACGGCACAATGGGGCGCATGACTCAGATGGGTGATCTTCTCGGACCAGAACCGGTCTTGCTGCCCGGTGATCCCGCAGCCGAAGCCAAACTGGACGCCACGGAGAATCCGGTAGTGGTGGCGGCGGCGCATCCATCGGCATCGATCGCGTGGGCGCTGCTCGCCGAAGCGGCCCTCGACGAAGATAAGGCGGTCACCGCGTACGCCTACGCCCGCACCGGGTACCACCGTGGCCTTGATCAACTTCGTCGCAACGGCTGGAAGGGTTTCGGTCCGGTGCCGTACTTCCACGAACCCAATCGGGGCTTCCTGCGCTGTGTGGCAGCGCTGGCCCGCGCTGCGGGTGCGATCGGGGAGACCGAGGAGTATCAGCGTTGCCTGGATCTGCTCGACGATTGTGATGGCTCCGCCCGCGCGGAGCTCGGGTTGCCCTGATCGGCGGACCGGTTACCGGTTGTCGCTTTCACATTCGCAGTCGATGGCCGAGTCAGGTGGTTCAACCTGAACCGTCGAGTGGGCGAGGCCGCGCGCGGTGAACACGGCGCGGGCGTCATCGAGCACCATGGCTGAGTCGCGTTTGCTGGTCAGATGGGCGGTGACCATGTCCTTGCCCGGCACCAGCGTCCACACGTGCAGGTCGTGCACCTCGGTGACGCCCTCCACGGCGCCGAGTGCCATGCGCAACTCTTCGACGTCGATATGGCTGGGCGACGTCTCGGACAAGATGCGCAGCGCGGCCTGGGCCAGCGAGATAGCGCGGGGGAGTACCCACAGTGCCACCAGTACGGCGACGACGACGTCGGCGTAGGGCCACCCCGTGGTGACCGTGACAATTCCGGCGATCAATACCCCGACGCTGCCCAGAGTGTCGGCGAGAACTTCCATGTAGGCGCCCTTGACCGCGAGGCTCGTGTGCGAGTGGGACCGCAGCAGGAGCACAACCACGGCGTTGGCGAGCAATCCCACCAGCGCGACCACGATCATCGGCACTCCAGGAACGTCGGGGGCATCCCCGAGGCGTTCGAATGCTTCGAAAAGGATGAATCCGGCGACCCCGAGCAGCAGCACAGCGTTGGCTACCGCGGTGAAGACTTCGGCGCGATGCCAGCCGTAGGTGCGTGATGGCGATGAGCTTCCGCGGCGGGCCAGCAGCACCGCGGTCAATCCCATGAACATGGCCACCAGGTCGGTCAACATGTGGCCGGCGTCGGCAAGCAGCGCGATGGAGTCGATGGCCAACGCTGTGGTCAATTCGACGACGAAGAAGATGGACAGGATGCCCGCGGCGATCAGCATTCGGGAAACGCGGGTGTCGGCACTCCCGTGATCGTGTCCTGCGCCCATGCGCCGAAATATATGCGGAAAGCCGCATATATGACAAGCCGAGCAACCTCAGGAGTGCGTACCCGGTAGCGTCGCCTGATGTCATCAAGCCGGGAGTCTCCCGTGTACTACCTGGTTGCCACGTCCGGCTTCCCGAATTTCGGTGATGAACTGATCCTCGACGGTTGGTTACGTCACCTGGATGAGGTGGCGCCCAACGCCGAGGTCTGGGTCGACACTCCCTCCCCCGGCCCGAGTCAGTTGCTCTTCGGCCCGGCGCATCCGCGGGTGCGTTTCGTCGACACACTGTGGCGTTTGTGTTGGGAGGCGCCCTCCGAGAATGCCTGGGAGGTTGCTTCCTGGGTGCAGAGTGCCGTCGCCGACCCCGGGATGGCACCACGCTGGCATCAGGGCATCGCTGCACTGCACCGGCTCGACGTTGTGCATGTCGTCGGTGGCGGATACGTCAACGCGGTATGGCCGCGGCACCTCGGTGTGCTGGCGGGCGCAGCTGCGGCTGCCCGCCGTTCGGGGGCCCGGGCGGCGCTGTCTGGCCATGGGCTTACGCCGGAGCCGCCGGGCGCCGGCCCGCTATTGCGGGCGCTGGCTGACCGATTCGATGTCGTCGACGTGCGCGACGCTGAATCGGGCAAGCTGCTCGGGATCGACCCGGGAGTCGACGACGCATTCTTGACGATCGGGCAGGGACACCGCACCGCCACGCCCGAGCAGGCGTGGCCGGATCAGACGCCGCCGTCGGTGATGATCTGCCTGCAGTCGGACATGAACGATGTCGGTACCGCCTCGGTCGCCGGGGCGACGCTGTCGATGTTGCGTGCCTGGGGAGTATCACCGGAGCAGGTGTGTGTGGTCGAAGGGATACCCAGGGTTGACCGCGAGGTCTACGCGCTCATCGAGCATGAAATGCCGGGCGCGCGTTTCTACCCGTTCGTCGATGTGTGGGCCAGGGGTCTTCCGGTGTCGGCCGGACAGACCTGGATCTCGACTCGGTTCCACCCGCACATGATTGCCGCTGCTGCCGGCGCCACCGGTGTGGCCATCTCGATCAGCCCGGACTATTACGCCACCAAGCACCGGTCGTTGATCGAGCTTGGCTCAGGCTGGACCCTGGTCGAAGATCTGAACGACGTGCCCGACCGGCCGACCGGCGGCGGATTCGCGTCCGGTGCCGTGCAACGGCTCCGGCGGCAGAAGTGCGACGTCGCCCTCGCTATCTACAATTAGCCATCAGCCCAACTGGTTGACTCACAGCCAGGCCGACCAGAACCGGGTCAGCTGACTCCCGACTGCCGACAGTGTGGCGGATACGCCGGACAGTTCGAACAGCCAGTACACCGCCGCGAAGAACCACTGGTTGAGGCCCGGCGCGAGCAGCAGGAGCAGCAGCAGGAAGAAACCCCACTGCTTGGCGGGTTGCAACGCGCGCTGCGTCTCAGCGCTGAGGTGGGGCTCCAGCGCGGCATAGCCGTCCAGTCCGGGGATGGGCAGCATGTTGAGCAGGAATGCGGTGATCTGCAGGAAGCCCAGAAATGCGACGCCAGCCCAGAACACCGAGTGGGCTGGGTCGTACATCAGCCGGGTCAGCGTGAGCAGCACTATCGCGAACCCGAGGTTGACCGCCGGGCCGGCCAGGCTGACCAACGTTTTCTGGCGCTGGGTCATGAACGCGGTCTGGACAAACACCGCGCCGCCCGGCAGGCCGATGCCGCCCAGCGCGATGAACAGCACAGGAAGCCCGAGCGAGAGCAGCGGGTGAGAGTACTTCAGCGGGTTCAGCGTGAGGTATCCGCGTGCGGCGACATCGTGGTCGCCAAACCGCCACGCGGAGTAGGCGTGGCCGAATTCATGCAAACACAGTGTGACCAGCCACCCGAAGATGACAAAAACAAAGACGCCCAGGTAGGCCATGGGCCGGATCTGTTGCGCCGAGACCCACGCGACGATCCCGCCGGCCGTAGTGAGCGCGACGATTGTCAGAAAGACCGGGCTGGGACGCACCGACTGGTGCAGTGGCCGAATGCTCACCGCACGAGGCTATCGGCCGACCCGGAGCCAACCTTCGGTATGCCGGTAGAAGGTGGAGCGCCGAACCGGTCGTGGCGCCCGGTTCCCATCTCGGACTACCAGCGCTCCGGTGGTGCCCAGCTGGGCGGCCCGTCCGGTTACCCAGCGCCTGGGTCGCCTGCGGCCCGACGTCGTGCTGGCACGAAGCCCAGGCACCGCCGCGGTCGGTTCTATCCGCACACCGGTCACCGCACCATCGAACAGCACCGTGTCATCGACCACCGCCTCGCCGCGAATCGTCGTGGAACCCTCCTGCGGTAGCCAGTAGGCCACCCGGGTGACGACGCTGCCGGTCTCGTCCCTGATGAGCGGAACTCGGGTGGCTGCCCCGGTGCGGGCACGCGGGCCCTGCCATGGTCGGGTCACGTGGGCAACCTCGATGTCCAGGCGATCAGTACGCAGTAACCGGGTTAGCACCGCTGCCAGATCGGCATGGGTGCCGACCACGACGATGCGGCGATAGCTGATTGGGCCGATGGGAAAGTCTGGGCACGCCGCGTCGTCGACGGCCTTGGGGTCGATTACCGGGAGAGCACGCAGCCCCCAGGGAGTCCGGCGTCCGCCGAACAACAGAACCGCGATTTGGCTGGGGTCCAATCTGCTCCTTGTAAACGGATGGTGATCAGGTGGGATGCTGATCAGATAGGGTGGCTCACCGGCTGCACAGTAGGTGAGCGCAGTACGAGCACGAACAGCAAAGGATGCGAAGGATACTGCCATGCCGGCAATCGTCCTCATCGGCGCCCAGTGGGGCGACGAGGGCAAAGGTAAAGCCACCGACCTTCTCGGTGGTCGCGTCCGGTGGGTCGTGCGCTACCAGGGGGGTAACAACGCCGGTCACACGGTGGTGCTGCCGACGGGGGAGAATTTCGCACTCCACTTGATTCCGTCGGGCATCCTGACCCCCGGGGTGACCAACGTCATCGGCAACGGGGTGGTTGTCGACCCCGGGGTGCTGCTCACCGAGCTCCAGGGTCTCGAAGCTCGTGGGGTGGACACCGGGCAACTGCTCATCTCGGCCGACGCCCACTTGCTGATGCCTTATCACGTGGCGATCGACAAGGTCGTCGAACGTTATGCGGGCAGCAAACGGATCGGCACCACCGGCCGCGGTATCGGGCCTTGCTATCAGGACAAAATCGCGCGTATCGGGATTCGCGTCGCCGACGTGCTGGACCCTCGGCAGCTTGCCGAAAAGATCGAGGGCGCACTGGAATTCAAGAACCAGGTGCTGGTCAAGATCTACAACCGCAAAGCGTTGGATTCCGCCGAGGTGGTCGACGCCCTGCTGAAGCAGGCAGAAGGGTTCCGCCACCGTATCGCCGACACCCGACTGTTGCTCAATGCGGCGCTGGAGCAGGGAGAAACCGTGCTACTGGAGGGCTCGCAGGGCACGCTGCTCGACGTAGACCACGGAACCTATCCCTTTGTCACTTCGTCGAATCCGACTGCGGGCGGGGCTTCAGTCGGATCCGGCATCGGCCCGACCCGGATCACCACCGTGCTCGGAATTCTCAAGGCCTACACGACGCGGGTGGGGTCCGGACCGTTCCCCACCGAGTTGTTCGACGAGAGCGGTGAGTACCTGGCCAAGACCGGTGGCGAGGTGGGCGTGACCACGGGGCGCCGGCGCCGGTGCGGCTGGTTTGATGCAGTGATCGCACGGTACGCAACCAGGGTCAACGGCATCACCGACTATTTCCTCACCAAGCTCGACGTGCTGTCGAGTCTGGAAACGGTACCGATCTGTGTGGGATACACAGTGGACGGCAAGCGCACTGACGAGATGCCGATGACTCAGAGTGACATTGCCCGCGCCGAGCCCATTTACGAGGAGCTCCCCGGCTGGTGGGAGGATATTTCGGGAGCCCGGCAATTCGACGATCTGCCCGCCAAAGCGCGCGACTATGTGCTTCGGGTTGAAGAGCTTGCCGGAGCCCATGTTTCGTGCATCGGTGTGGGACCCGGGCGCGAGCAGACCATCGTCCGGCGAGACATCCTGGCCACCAAGTGACGGACGACCCGAGGGTGGTCGATCCTGAATACGACCGCCACGGCGGGTTTCCGAACTTCCAGGCGGCCGAGCCCGGCCCCGGCTTCGGCCGGTTCCTGAATGCGATGCGCCGGGCGCAGGATCTGGCGGTGTCGGCCGACCCCGATAGCGATACTTGGGAGCGCGCGGCCGACCTCGCCGAGGGAATCGTTGAGCTGCTGGGGCCGTTCGAGGCGGCCGAAGGTGTCGGCCCTGCCAACCGGGTGCCCGCCCTGCCAGGTGCGGGCAGCTTGCTGATGCCGCCATACAAGGTGGTCAGCTTCGGATCCGACGGTGTCGAGTTGGCAGTCACCTTCAGCCGGTTCTCGGTCGGCGGGAACTCGGCAGTCCATGGCGGTGTGCTGCCGCTGTTGTTTGACTCGGTATTCGGCATGGTGATTCATGCCGCGGGGCGGCCGATCAGCCGGACCGCTTTTCTGCACGTGGACTACCGAAACGTCACCCCGATAGACACGGCGCTGACTGTGCGGGGTTGGGTGCGTGAGGTGCAGGGGCGGAAGGCCTTCGTCAACGCCGAACTGCGCGGCCCCGAAAACACGTTGTTGGCCGAGGCTAACGGGCTGATGATCCAGCTGCTACCCGGACAGCCGTAGCCCCACCAGAGACCGGAACCCGAGCCTATGCTGCCTGGCATGGCTGATTTCTTCACCTCCGTGGCGCCCGATCTCGACAACGTCCCCTCCGCCGAAGGAGCCCTGCCAGGTCCGGCGGATCTGATCGGCCGACCCTACGCACTACCCATCGATATCCTCGGCGAGCTCCACGGACCGGCGTTCTATGCCGACTACAGCGGAGTGCGAAAGCTGTACATGTGCTCGATGTCGCTGGTCGAGGAAGTCTGTGACGAGAACAGGTTCGCCAAGAACCTGATGCAATCCCTGGCCGATATTCGTCAGCTTGCCGGTGACGGGCTATTCACCGCCTACCACGGAGAGCCGAATTGGCAGAAGGCCCATGACGTTTTGCTGCCTGGCTTCAGCTATGCCGGTCTGCGTAACTATCACGCCTCGATGCTTGAAATCAACTGCAAGCTGATCGCTCGCTGGGACGCGAGTATCGGCCGGCAGTCGGTCAATGTTGCCGATGACATGCAGAAGCTCGCTATGGACACCGTCGCTCTGGCGGTCTTTGGAGCGCGGTTCGAATCATTCGACTATGACGGGCTCGCCCCGATCCCGAACAGCTTCACCCATGCCCTCGATGCCATTGGAATACCGGAGAAGGCAAGGGAATTCGAGACCGAACTGGTCAAACTCCATGAATATTTCGATGAACTCGTCGCTGGGCATCGGGCCAACGTCGACGGTGTCGATGACCTGTTGTACACCATGCTCAAAAACGATTCCGCAGGCAAGCCGGTGCTCGACGAGCAGAACATCCGCAACCAGATCATGACCTTTCTCATCGCCGGGCAACTGACCACATCCGAACTGATGCCCAACGCGCTCTACAACATCGTGCGGCATCCAGCCGTGCTGTCCCGAGTCCAGGCCGAGGTGGACGAGGTTTTCGGTACCGACGATGACTACCTGCCCAGCTATGACGATATCGGGAAATTCACCTATCTGAGGCAGGTACTCAGCGAGACGCTTCGGCTGTCCCCGCCCGTACTCGGCTTCGATCGAATGGCGTTGGCGGACGACGTTATCGGCGGCAAGTACCCGATCAAGCGGGGCGAAGCGGTGACAGTCCTGACCGGGGCGCTGCATCGCCAGCCAGAATGGGGCGACAACGTCGAGCTCTTCGACCCAGACCGGTTTGAGCCCTCGCTTGCTGCGGCCCGGCCAGCTGCCTTGTTCAAGCCGTTCGGCACCGGCGCGCGGTCCTGCATCGGCCGCCAGTTCGCGGTGCACGAGGCAACCATGGCGATCGCGCGCCTGGTCCACCGCTACCGCCTGATTGATTCGCAACACTATGTACTGCAATGGGATAGCCAGACCAGCCGCCGACCGATCGGTTTTCACCTCGATCTGATCCGACGCACCCCCGCCGACCGCCGTCATGGGACGTCGGCGCAGACGGCGGCAGCGGTGCCGGACACCGGGCACCAATCGCACAGGGTCTCACCGATCAAGGCCGGGACCACGCTGTCGATCCTGCACGGCTCGAATCTCGGCACCTGCCGGGCGCTGGCCAGCCAACTTGCCCAAGAGGCCACCGACATCGGATTCACCACGGCGGTCGGGCCGCTGGATGACTCCGTCGGCAATCTGCCCGAGTCAGATGCGACGTTGATTATCGCGTCGTCCTACAACGGGCAGGCAACCGATGACGCGCGCGCGTTTTTCGCCTGGCTGAATAGCGAGGACGCCGCGTTGAGCGGCTCGCCGAACTTCGCCGTGCTCGGGGTCGGGGACCACAACTGGGCCGAGACCTACCAGGCCGTACCGAAGCGTATCGATGAGCGACTGGCGCAGCTGGGTGGCCGTCGTCTGGTACCGATGGCTGCGGCAGACACCTCGGGCGATCTCACGGGCACGGTCGAAGAGTTTTCCATCGCGCTGGGGGCAGAACTCTCGGAGCACTTTGGCGACCCGGACGCCCTCCCTGTGACCGACACCAACGAGCCGCTCTACGATCTGCACACCATCGCCGGTCCGGTAACCGCGGCCATCGATGCCCGGTTCGAGGTGACACCGATGACCGTGCTGGAGAACGTTGAGTTGGTCAGCGACGACAACGCTCTGGGGCAGGCTAAACGCTTTGTCCGAGTTGCTCTCTCAGAGGGCGTTGAATACCACACCGGTGACCATCTGACGGTCTTGGCGGACAACCCGCCGGACCTCGTCGAGGCGGTCATGGAAGCACTCGAGGTCGATCCGGATCTGCGAGTGTCGATCAATCCCCGGCGCACGTCTCGACGGATGATCGCCATCGACCGCGAGGTGAGCGCACGCGAACTATTCACCCACTTTGTGGAACTCCGGAAACCCGCCACCCACAGCCAACTGCGTAAGCTCGCGGCCGCCAACCCGTGCCAGCCGGAACGCCAGCGTCTCGAACTGCTTGCCGAGTCAGCCGAGCCCTGTGCCCTCAGCCCGATCGAATGTCTTCTCGAGTTCCCTGCCTGCGACATCACGGGTGCCGAACTCCTGGAGCTGCTTGAGCCGATGGCGCCACGCCACTACTCGATCGCGTCGTCTTCGCGGCTGTCGCCAAACATCGTTGCCCTCGTGGTCAGCGTGCTTGGCGCACCGGCCCGCTCAGGTTACGGGCTCTTCAAGGGCGTGGCCTCCAACCATCTTGCCGACATCGGCGCCGGAGCGCAGATTCGTGCCCGGGTGGACCCGGCCCGCCAGGCTTTCCGGGCGGGCGCGGACCCCGAAAAAAATGTGATCCTGGTCAGCGCGGGTACCGGCGTCGCCCCGTTCCGCGGCTTTCTCGGCGACCGGCTGGCCGCCTACCGGGAAGGCGCTGCGTATGCGCCCGCGTTGTGCTTCTTCGGAGTGCGCGACCCCGACGTCGACTACATCTTCCACGAGCAGTTCAACGAAGCCGAGAGTCTCGGGATCGTACGGATGCGCCCTGCCTTTTCGCGTGCGCCACAGGACGGCGTCCGCTACGTGCAGGACCGTATCGCCGCCGACGCGGAAGAGGTCTGGGCGCTTCTGGGCGATCCCGCCAAGGACACCCACGTGTTCGTGTGCGGCGACGGAGCCAAGATGGCCCCGGCTGTGCGGGAGGCATTCCTGGACATCTACCGCACGCGCACCGGTGCCGACGACGCGCAGGCCCGTCAGTGGCTCGCCACCTTGGTGGAGTCCGATCGTTACGTCGAGGATGTGTGGGCGGGCTGATCACCTGCACCTGACGGCGCCGCCGTGCCACCATTGCCTTGTGACGCACCCGGTTGACCGCCACCTCCGCCGCCTCTCGACACCACGGGCCGCCGCATTCGCCGGCGTGCTGTTCGCGCTGCTGTTCGGCACCGTTCTGGTGCTGATTCGCACCGCGCTGCCTCAGGGGGAAGAACTCGGCTCGCAGTGGGTAACCGGTTCCGGCACGCGGCTGCGGGTTGCCATTCTCTTGATGCCCTTCGCGGGTATCGCGTTTCTGTGGTTCATCGGCGTGGCCCGAGACGTCCTCGGGGAACTGGAGGACAAGTTCTTCTCGACGGTGTTCATCGGCAGTGGGCTGCTGTTCTTGGCGATGATCTTTGCGTCCACGGCGGTCGGCGCCGGATTGCTGGCGAGTAAGGAGTTTCTCCTTGAGGGCGGACAGCGCACCGAGGTTGCGGCGTTCGGGCAGGCACTGCTCGTCGCGCTGAGCAATACCTATGCGTTGCGGATGGCGGCGGTTTTCATGATCTCGCTGGCCACTATCTGGTTACGAACTTCTCTGATGCCCCGCTGGTTGGTTGTGGTGTCCTACCTTCTTGCGCTGGCCCTGTTGGTGGCCAGCGACACCACCTTGTGGATGACGGTGGCCTTCCCCGTGTGGGTTCTCGTGGTCAGCCTGCTGCTTCTGGCGCGCGCCGGCGTGCTCGAATTGCCCGGCGACGAGGGCCGGTTCAGGGAGCGCGGTGCCGGCCGCCCGGTTTGACCCCGCTGCGCAGCGCCGGCCACCAGATCCTCGGCCCGATGAGCGTGAACAGCGCCGGGATGATCACCGTGCGAACGACGAAGGTGTCCAACAGGATGCCTAACCCGACGATGATTCCCACCTGGGTCAGCACGATCAAGGGAAGTACGCCCAGCACGCAGAACACCGCTGCCAGCACGATGCCGGCGCTGCTGATCACCGCGCCGGTCGCCGATACAGCCCGGATGATGCCGTCGCGGGTGCCGTGCTCCGGGGTCTCCTCCCGGGCCCGGGTCACCAGGAAGATCGTGTAGTCCACCCCGAG
>CAZCHU010000021.1:0-28079 GCA_964498215.1 uncultured Mycobacterium sp.
TGCTGGGTGCCCAACTACTCCGACTATTACCCCGAGGCCGCCGGCGGCAAGGCGACGGGACGCTCGGTGGAACCCAAGCCCTTCGACGCCAAGAAGCTCGGGGCGGATCTCGACGGCCTGGAGCCGCCATACGGGAAGGTCCCGCTCAACGTGGTGGTGATGCAGCAGGACTACGTGCGCCTCAACCAACTCAAGCGTCACCCCCGCGGGGTACTGCGAAGCCTCAAGGTCGGAATCCGCACCATGTGGGCTCAGGCAACCGGCAAGAACCTGGTGGGCATGGGTCGGGCACTGATAGCACCGCTGCGCATCGGTTTGCAGAACGCCGGTGTGCCGGTCGAGTTGAACACCGCGATGACGGACCTGCACATTGAGGCGGGCATAGTCCGCGGGATCTACGTACGTCGGACGGACGGTCTGGAATCGACTGAACCACAACTTATCCGGGCTCGCCGAGGCGTCATCCTGGCCAGCGGCGGATTTGAACACAACGAGCAGATGCGGGTGAAGTATCAGCGCGCGCCGATCACCACCGAGTGGACGGTGGGCGCCAAGGCGAACACCGGGGACGGCATCTTGGCTGCCGAAAAGCTTGGTGCGGCACTGGATGTCATGGAGGACGCATGGTGGGGGCCGACGGTTCCGCTGGTCAACGCACCGTGGTTCGCACTGTCGGAGCGCAATTCACCCGGATCGATCATCGTGAACATGGCCGGCAAGCGCTTCATGAACGAATCGATGCCCTACGTCGAGGCCTGCCACCACATGTACGGAGGTCCGTACGGCCAGGGCCCGGGACCCGGCGAGAACATCCCCGCCTGGCTGGTGTTCGACCAACGATACCGCGACCGGTATATCTTCGCCGGACTGCAAGCAGGCCAGCGTATCCCGAGAAAATGGACGGAGTCGGGGGTGATAGTCACCGCCCCCACGCTCGACGAACTCGCCGCGAAGACCGGGCTGCCCCCCGACACGTTCAAAGCGACGGTCGCGCGATTCAACGGCTTCGCGCGCTCAGGCATCGACGCGGACTTCAAACGCGGCGAAAGCGCCTACGACCGGTACTACGGCGATCCGACCAACAAACCCAACCCGAACCTCGGCGAGATCAGCAGCGCGCCGTTCTACGCGGCCAAAATGGTGCCCGGGGATCTGGGCACCAAGGGCGGTGTCGTCACCGACGTAGACGGCCGAGCGCTGCGCGACGATGGCTCGGCCATTGAAGGCCTCTACGCTGCCGGCAATGTCAGCGCACCGGTGATGGGCCACACTTATCCGGGTCCCGGGGGCACCATTGGGCCGGCCATGACATTCGGGTACCTTGCGGCCTTGCACATCGCGGGAGCCGCTCCGGCGGCGACATCGAACTCCGGAAGGGAGTGAGTCGTGCCCATCAATCTCGACGAAGCCATCGGCGCTGAACTCGACCCCGTCGAATTCTCCTGGAACAGCAGCGATATCCAGCTCTACCACTTGTCCCTGGGCGCCGGCAACGACCCGATGAGCAGGCGCGAGCTGAACTATCTGACAGACTTCGCTCCACAAGTCTTGCCCACCTTCGGCAACGTTGCGCAGAGCTTCCACATGACCGAGCCACCGGCGGTGCGCTTCCCCGGTATCGACATCGAGCTGAGCAAGGTGCTGCATGCCAGTGAGGCCGTCACGGTGCCGGGGCCGATACCGCCATCGGGCACCGGCACCGCGGTGACCCGATTCACCGAGATATGGGACAAGGGCAAAGCCGCCGTTATCTGGTCGGAGACGACGGTGACCGACCCGGCGGGCACGCTCCTGTGGACCCAGAAGAGGTCGATCTTCGCCCGTGGCGAGGGGGGCTTCGGCGGGGACCGTGGTCCGTCCGGGTCATCGGCGGCGGCGCCTCCGGATGGCACGCCTGACCTCGAGCTGTCGGTACCGACCTCACCTGCACAGGCGCTGCTCTACCGGATGTGTGGGGATCGAAATCCATTGCACTCGGATCCGGATTTCGCTGCGGCAGCGGGCTTTCCGCGTCCCATCCTGCACGGGCTGTGCACGTACGGGATGACGTGCAAGGCACTGGTGGACAACCTGCTCGACGGTGACGTCAGCGGGCTCAGGTCCTACGGAGCACGAATGGCGGGCGTGGTGTTTCCGGGCGAGACGCTGCGCCTCCGCGTCTGGGAAAAAGCGGGCAGCTTTACCGCCGTCGTGACCGCACCCGAGCGCGACGACGCCGTCGCATTGACCGGAGTCGAGTTCGTCCCGGCCTGACCCGGGTTACTTGCAGAGCTCCAAGACGCGGTCTGCGGTAGCCTGAGCGTTGCTCATGCGGTTCTTCTGGACCGGGTCGGCAGCAGCCGCGCCGGCGAGCTGGCCCATCCCGATGTACTCGAGCTCGTTCGCAAACGTCCGCATCTCATCACCCAGCTCGCTGGGTACCGTCTCGTCCAGTCTGGCCAACAGGAACTGCCCGCCGCCCAGAGTGGCCAGCCGGGCGTTGGCCGCGACCGCCTCGACAGCGACCCGCTCGGGGCCGAGGTCTGCATTGGTTTGCAGGGACACCGCGGCGCGCACCAAGTCGAACGCCTCACAGATCTTCGTCTTGGCGTCATCGCCGCTGGCCCGGGGCCCGTCGCCCAACGAGTTCGATCGCACCAGTCCCCACGCTGCGAGAGCAACGGCGACGACGGCGACGACAAGCGCGGTCGGGGCAACCCAACTGGGTTTGGTCTCTGGCATTCGTGGATCATATCCCGGCGAGGGGCCGTCACCGGATGCGCCCATCGGCCGCGCCTCCGCCTGGCCGCAACGGGCGGGATTCACCCCAGTATGAGCCCCGAGGTCGGTACGCCGGTGCCCGCTGTGACCAGCACATGCCTTACGTTCGGAACCGGATTCACCGATGTTCCGCGCAGCTGGCGCACCCCTTCGGCGATGCCGTTCATGCCGTGGATGTACGCCTCGCCCAGCTGGCCGCCGTGGGTATTGATCGGCAGTCTGCCACCGATCTCGATCGCGCCATCGGCGATGTAGTCCTTGGCCTCGCCGCGCCCACAGAACCCAAGCTCTTCAAGCTGAATCAAGGTGAACGGGGTGAAGTGGTCGTAGAGAATCGCGGTCTGAATATCGGCGGGCTCGAGGCCAGACTGCCGCCACAACTGTCGGCCCACCAATCCCATCTCGGGCAGACCCAACTCCGGCCGATAGTAGCTGACCATCGAGTACTGGTTCGGGCTAGAACCTTGAGATGCGGCCTCGATGACCGCGGGTCGATGCTTGAGATCCCTGGCGCGTTCGGGCGTCGTCACGACTAACGCCACACCGCCGTCAGTCTCCTGGCAACAGTCGAGAAGGCGCAGCGGCTCGGCGATCCACCGCGAGTTCTGGTGATCCTCGATCGTGATCGGCTTGCCGTAAAAGTAGGCCTTCGGGTTGTTGGCCGCATGCTTGCGGTCGGCCACCGAGACCGCCCCGAAATCCCTACTGCTCGCACCCGATAGATGCATGTAGCGTTGCGCGATCATCGCCACCTGCGCGGCAGGTGTCGACAATCCGTGCGGATAGCAGAACGAATTGTCAACACCGGTGGAGTCGGCGTTGTCGACCAGACGCATCTGCACCTGGCCGAATCGCATACCGGAACGCTCATTGAAGGCGCGATATGCCACAACGCATTCCGCCACTCCGGTCGCCACCGCCATTGCCGCCTGCTGAATCGTCGCGCAGGCAGCGCCGCCACCGTGGTGGATTTTGGAGAAGAACTTCAACTCCCCAATCCCGGTGGCACGCGCAACGGCCACTTCGGTGTTGGAGTCCATGGTGAACGTGACCATGCCGTCGACATCCGCAGGGGTCAGCCCCGCGTCGTCGAGCGCGTCGAGCACCGCCTCAGCCGCGAGTCGCAGTTCACTGCGACCAGAGTTCTTCGAAAAGTCGGTGGCGCCGATCCCGGCGATCGCCGCCTTGCCGGACAGCCCGGCGGTCACCTGGCACCCCCTAACGTCAGTGTGGCCGTGGCGATCACATGATCTCCCAGGCTGTTGCTGCCGGTCACTTTCAGGGTGATCAAGTCATCGACGACATCGGTCACCTCGCCGGTAAACGTCACGGTGTCGTAGGCATACCAGGGCACACCGAGTCGCAGGCCGATCGACTTTATGACGGCGGTGGGACCGGCCCAGTCGGTGATGAAGCGCTGCACCAGACCGGTATCGGTGAGAATATTGACGAAAATGTCCCGGGATCCCTTGGCCTGCGCCTTGTCCCGGTCGTGGTGGACGTCCTGGTAGTCGCGAGTTGCGATAGCCGTGGAGACAATGAACGTCGGGTCCCCGTAAAGCTTGAGTTCGGGCAGCGTGGTACCCACTGCTACGACTGGAACGCTCATTTGACCGGCTCCCAGGCGTACAGTGTCCATGCCGGTCCTGAATCCCCTTCGGGAAAGTCGATAAATGTTGTTTCAACCGGCATTCCGATCTCCAGCCCCCCCGGATCGGCGTTACGAAGTTCTCCGAGCATCCGCACACCCTCTTCCAGCTCCACCAGTGCGATCACGAAAGGCAGCGTGCGGCCAGGCACCTTCGGGGCGTGGTGCACGACGAAGCTGAATACGCTGCCCTTCCCGCTGGCGACGACATAGTCGGTCCCCGCAACGGGCTCATGGTCGGCAGCCTGCCACAGCGCGGGCACCGGCGGATGCTGCAGGCTGCCATCCGGTCGTCGCTGGATTCGTAATTCATGTGCGTTAACGCCGTCCCAGAAGAACTTCGTATCCTTCGACGACGCGGGGCGCATCATGGAGTCGGCATCGAGGTCTTCGGGCACCTGCTGCGGGTCGGAATCCTGAGCTGAGCCCTTTCCGGAATCCTGCTGTGCAGGCTTGAACTTCATCATGCGCCACATCATCTCGGCGACAGGTTCATCGCCGACAGACCAGGTGATTCGCTGCGTGATGAAGAAGCCTTCGCCGAGCGCGGTCTGCTTGGGGCCGACGACATCGGTCAGTTCAGCGGCAACGCTTACTTCCTCCCCCGGCCGGAGATACCGCAGATAGGTCTGCTCGCAGTTGGTCGCGACCACGCCGACATATCCTGCCTCGTCGAATAACTCGAGGATCTTGCCAAGTGGATCATCGTCGGGACGTACTCCGCCGAGCCCCATCATCGTCCACACCTGGATCATCGCCGGCGGGGCGACGGTTCCCGGGTGACCGGCTGCCTTCGCGGCAGCTTCGTCGGAGTAGATCGGGTTGTTGTCCCCCATTGCGTCCAGCCAGTGGTCCACCATCGGCTGGTTGACCGGATGCCGTCCGGTCCGCGGTGCGCTCTTCCCCTGGGCCTTTACCCGTTCGGCGGCAGCCCTGATGTCCTCGACAGCACTCACCGCGGCACCCTCGGAACCTTCAACCCGGACGCAGCAATCATCTCGCGCATCACCTCGTTGACACCTCCACCGAACGTGATGACCAGATTGCGCTTGGTCATCTTGTCCAACCAGTCGAGAAGTTCGCTCGTGTCGGGATCGGCAGGATTGCCATACTTGCCCACGATCTCCTCCGCCATCCTGCCGACGTCTTGAATGCGTTCAGTGGAAAAGACTTTCGTGGCTGCGGCGTCGGCGACAGCAATGGTCTCACCCGATGCCGCCACTTGCCAGTTCAGCAATTCGTTAACCCGCCAAATCGTCTTGATCTGACCCAGTAGCCGCCGCACGTCGGAGTGCTCGATCGGGGTGACACCGTCCGAGCCCGGTTTGGACGCCCACGCACAGACCCGGTCGTAAATGCCGGCAACGCGTCCGGCCGGGCCCAGGCCGACCCGTTCGTGGTTGAGCTGAGTTGTGATGAGCTTCCAACCGCCGTTCTCCTGGCCGACGAGCATGTCGGCAGGCACCCGAACATCGTTGTAGTAGGAGGCATTGGTGTGGTGGGCACCGTCGGACAGGATGATGGGAGTCCAGGAAAAACCTGGATCCTTGGTGTCAACGATCAGGATTGAGATGCCCATATGCTTGGGGGCATCTGGATCCGTTCGGCAGGCGAGCCAGATGTAGTCGGCGTCGTGGGCGCCGGTCGTCCACATTTTCTGGCCGTTGACCTGAAAGTACTCGCCGGACTCGTCGCTACGCCGCACAGCCTTGGTACGGAGCGAGGCCAGGTCTGTGCCAGCGTCGGGCTCAGAGTAGCCGATGGCGAAATGTAGTTCCCCGGAGAGGATTCCCGGTAGGAACTTCTTTTTCTGTTCTTCGGTGCCATACACCTGCAAGGTCGGTCCTACGGTCTGCAGGGTAACCAGAGGCAGTGGAACATCGGCCCGGTTGGCCTCGTTGACGAAGATCTGCTGTTCGATGGGGCCGAATCCCAACCCGCCGTATTCCTTGGGCCAGCCGACCCCGAGCTTTCCGTCGGAGCCCATCCGCCTGATGACTGCCCGGTAGGCCTCGTTGTGCCGGTCGGACTCCATCGCATCCGCCTCTTCAGCGGTGATCAGAGTCGAAAAATACTGCCGTAGTTCGGTTTGCAGCTGCCGCTGTTCAGGCGTGAGTTCGATGTACATCAGGCTCCCACCAAATCCAGACGGTGCGAGGGGCCGCCCAGCATCCGGGTCAAATCCTTGATCGCAGAGTAGTAGCGGTTCATCGGGTAGGTGATATCCATGCCCATTCCGCCATGGAGGTGATGGCACGTCCGCATGGCGGGAGGGCCCTGCGAGGTGAGCCAATAGCCGAGGATAGCCAGTTCAGCGTCGACGTCCGAGCCGACGTCACAGCCGTCCGACAACAGCCAAACCACCGAGTTGGCCACCAAAGAGATCGTGCGAGAGGCAATGTAGACCTCCGAGAGCTGGGCAGCCACCGTCTGGAACGTTGACAGTGGCCTGCCGAACTGTTCTCTGCTGGCGACATAGTCTGCCGTGAGCCGCAGCGCTCCGGCCATCAGGCCAGAGGCCAACGCGCCCACGGCGGCCAGCACCAGCTGGTTCACCCGGGCCGGCGTCGCGCCCTCGAGCACGTCAGTCGCAGCGACGGCGACATCAACAAACGACACCACGAATTCGTCGGAACCGTTCGAGGTCGGAGTCTTGGTGACGGTCAGCCCGTCGGCCCTGCCGGGGACCACCACGACGCCGCTGTCGGTGCTGACGATCATCCAATCCGCTTGTGCGGCATAGCCCACGGCTACCTTGGTGCCGTTGATCTTGTCGCCGACCAGCGTCGTTGCGGGACGATCGGGCAGCGAGCTACCTGGTTCGCTCAACGCGAACGTCAACAACGAGCCCTGCGACAGGCCGGCCAGATAGCGATCCTGTTGGGCCTCCGAAGCCAGATCGAGTAGCACAGCAGCCGAACCGAGGGTGGCCAGCGCCGGACTGACCGTGCCATGCCGACCGATCTCTGTCAGGGCGGTCGCAATCTCAACAAGACCCACACCGTCGCCGCCGAGCCGTTCGGGTACCACCAGCGCGGGCACCCCGCCCGCGACCAGCGCAGCCCAGCTGTTGTCGCGGTCCAGCACCGAGCTCACCACATCGGCGACAGCCTGCTGCCCTTCATCGGGACTGAAATCCACCGGAATCCTCCTTGATCCGATTGCACTCAGGTATCACCGCGGCCCGTGTAGTCGACCTGCCAGTGCTTGATTCCATTGAGCCATCCCGACCGTAGTCGTTCCGGCTCCCCGATCGGCGTGAGGTCAGGCATGTGGTCGGCGACGGCGTTGAATATCAGGTTGATGGTCATCCGGGCCAGGTTGGCCCCAATGCAGTAGTGCGCGCCGGTACCGCCGAACCCGACGTGCGGATTCGGGTCGCGCAGAATGTTGAACGTGTAGGGCTGCTCGAACACGTCCTCATCGAAATTGGCCGAGCGGTAGGACAGCACGAGCCGCTCGCCTTTCTTGATCTGAACCCCAGACAGTTCGGTGTCCTCGATGGCGGTGCGCTGGAAGGACGTCACCGGGGTCGCCCAGCGCACGATCTCGTCGGCCGCGGTGGCCGGGCGTTCCTTCTTGAACAACTCCCACTGATCCGGATTGTCCGCGAACGCGATCATGCCGTGGGTGATCGAGTTGCGGGTCGTCTCGTTTCCGGCTACCGCGAGCATGATGACGAAGAAACCGAATTCGTCGTCAGAGAGCTTTTCGCCATCGATATCGGCCTGGATCAGCGCGGTCACGATATCGTCGGTCGGATTCTTGCCGCGTTCATCGGCCATCGCCATCGCGTACACGATCAGATCCATCGATGACTGCGCGGGATCGATGTGGGCGTATTCGGGATCCTCAGCGCCGGTCATCTCGTTTGACCACCGGAAGAGCTTGTCCCGATCTTCCTGGGGGACGCCGAGCAGGCCAGCGATAGCCTGGAGTGGCAATTCGCACGACACCTGCTCAACGAAGTCTCCGCTGCCCTCGGCGGCCGCGGTCTTGGCGATGTTCTGGGCGCGCCGCGCGAGTTCCTCTTCGAGCCGACCCACGGCGCGCGGGGTGAACCCGCGCGAAATGATCTTGCGCAATCGGGTGTGGTGCGGCGCGTCCATGTTGAGCATCACGCTTCGCTGCATCTCTATTTTTTCGAACGTCATGTCCTGCGGCCAGACCGGGATCACACCGTTTTGCCAGCTGGAGAAGATGTCGCTACGCCGCGATACCTCTTTGACGTCGGCGTGCTTAGTCACCATCCAGTAACCCTTGTCGCCGAAGCCGCCGGTGCCCCCGGGTACGTCGACCCAGTGGATAGGCTGCGACCTTCGCAGCTCGGCGAGTTCGGACACCGGCAGCCCGGCGAGGTTGACGTCGGGATCGCAGAAATCGAAACCAGCCGGAATATTGGGGGGTGACCCGTCAGGGGAAGTCACAGTGCGCACTCCTCAATTGCAACGTGTTCTAGTGCCAGTAAAACATGCCTTCTGCGCAGATCAAAGGCATGACAATATCGCAGCTTGGCAAGCTGATGGTACGTGTTCTAGCCTGGCGGAATGGGCAACCCTGTCATCGTTGAAGCCACCCGCAGCCCGATCGGCAAGCGCAAGGGATGGCTGTCCGGCCTACACGCAACCGAGCTACTCGGGGCCACTCAGCGGGCGTTGGTTGAGAAGGCCAGCATGAACTCGGACTTCGAAGCACGCCACGTCGAACAGGTCATCGGCGGCTGTGTGACACAGTTCGGCGAACAGTCCAATAACATCACCCGAGTGGGCTGGCTGGTGGCCGGCCTCCCCGATCACGTGGGCGCGATGACCGTCGACTGCCAATGCGGCAGCGGTCAGCAGGCCAACGGCTTGATCGCCGGACTGATCGCGGCCGACGCCATCGACGTCGGGATTGCCTGCGGCATCGAGGCGATGAGCCGTGTCGGCCTGGGCGCCAACGCGGGCCCCGATCGCAGCATCATCCGTCCCGAGTCGTGGGACATCGACCTACCCGACCAGTTCACCGCGGCCGAGCGGATCGCCAAGCGCCGCGGAATCACCCGCGAGGACATCGACCAGTTCGGCTTCGACTCGCAGCGCAAGGCCAAGCAGGCTTGGGCCGAGGGCCGGTTCGACCGCGAGATCAGCCCGATCGAGGCGCCGGTTCTCGACGAGAACAAGCAACCGACCTCCGACCGAGCGTTCGTGACCCGTGATCAGGGCCTGCGCGACACCACGCTGGAGGGTCTGGCATCGCTGAATCCGGTGATAGAAGGCGGTATTCACACCGCGGGAACGTCATCGCAGATCTCCGACGGCGCCGCGGCGGTGCTATGGATGGATGAAGCCAAAGCCAAGGCGCTGGGACTCACACCGCGCGCTCGCATCATCAGCCAGGCATTGATCGGCGCCGAACCGTATTACCACCTTGACGGCCCAGTCCAGTCGACCAGCAGAGTCCTGGAGAAGGCCGGAATGAAAATGGGCGACATCGACATCACCGAGATCAACGAGGCTTTCGCATCGGTCGTGCTTTCGTGGGCCAGGGTGCACGAACCCGATATGGACACGGTCAACGTCAACGGTGGTGCGATCGCGCTGGGCCATCCTGTGGGCAGTACCGGCAGCCGGCTGATCACCACCGCACTGCATGAGTTGGAGCGCACCGACAAAACCACCGCGCTGATCACCATGTGCGCCGGTGGAGCGTTGTCCACTGGAACGATCATCGAGCGAATCTGAATGGGTACCAACGCGGTTTCTGACGACGACCGCATCGCTGCGGCCCAGGCCTACATCGACGCGCTGGCCAGCCACGACGCATCCGCGGTGCCGTTCGCTCCAGGTTGCACGCGGGTCGAAGTCGGTCTCAGGACCGGATTTTCCGGAAAACACCTGCGCCGCAGCCTTGATCGCGGTCTGCAGTACCGGGTGATCAAATCGGTGACCGCGCCGGACTTCACCATTGACGGGGACACCGTTCGGGCCCGTTTCGATCTGTCGACCAAACCGACTCTGGCTGGGCGTCGGGTTGGTGCCCACATCGACGAAAAGTTCCTGATCCCGGCCGGTGACCCCACCGGGCGGGCCCAGATTCACCATATTCGGGCCGATATCCGTCCATTCCTGACTCGATAGGATCTCCGATGGCCAAACCCCCACGCCCACTGAGCCCCAAGCAAGTCGAGGGGCTCAACTCGAAGGCTGTCGGGATCGGCATCAAGTGGATGTCACGGTTCAATACCTGGGCGTTCAAAGCCACCGGCGGCCGGATCGGATCCAAGTGGCGCGGCGGCTCCAACCGCTTCAGTGCTCCCCCGCCGGTCGGAATCCTGACGACGGTCGGCCGCAAGACCGGCGAGCCGCGGGAGAGCCCGCTGCTATATCTACGCGAAGGCAACCGCGTGATCCTGGTTGCCTCACAGGGCGGCCGGGCCACTAACCCCATGTGGTACTTGAACATTCGGTCCAACCCTCGGGTCTCGTTTCGAATCAAGAACGAGGTGCTGCAGTTGATCGCCCGGGATGCCACCGACGATGAACGTGAGCAGTACTGGCCCAGGCTCGACGGCATGTACCCAGACTTCGCCAACTACCGGTCCTACACCGACCGCAAGATCCCGATCCTGATCTGCGATCCGGCCTGATCTGCGTCAGGTGAGATCAGGCGCCGTAGACGGGTACCGGAGTACGCGCCTTTGCCAGTAGTCCGGTCACCACAGGCCCCAGTTCGGCGGGATCCCACTGGGCACCCTTGTCGATCTCCGGGCCGTGCCCCCATCCCTCGGCTACGCGAATCTTGCCGCCCTCGACCTCGAACACCCTGCCGGAGACGCCGCGAGATTGCACACTACCCAGCCACACCACCAGCGGTGAGATGTTCTCGGGCGCCATTGCATCGAAAGCGGCATCCTGGGTCGACATCATCTCGGCAAAGACCGTCTCGGTCATCCGGGTGCGGGCCGCCGGTGCGATCGCGTTGACGGTCACGCCGTAGCGGCCCATCTCGGCAGCGGCGACCAGCGTCAAGGCGGCGATCCCAGCCTTGGCCGCACTGTAGTTCGCCTGCCCCACACTGCCTTGCAGTCCAGCCCCCGAGCTGGTGTTGATGATGCGGGCGTCCACCTTCTCGCCCGCCTTCGATCTGGCGCGCCAATACGCGGCGGCGTGCTTCATGGTGGCGAAATGTCCCTTGAGGTGGACGGCGGTAACGGCGTCGAACTCCTCCTCGGTGGCGTTGGCGAACATCCGGTCACGGACGATTCCGGCGTTGTTCACCAGCACATCAAGGCCACCGAAACTGTCGACGGCGGTCTGGATGAGGCCCTCGGCCTGGGACCAATCCGCGACATTGGCTCCGCTGGTGACGGCTTCGCCTCCAGCGGCGGTAATTTCGTCGACGACTCCCTGCGCGGCGCTACCGCCGCCGGCTGGTGAACCGTCCAGACCTACGCCGATGTCGTTCACCACCACGCGAGCACCCTCGGCGGCGAACGCCAACGCATGGGCCCGACCGATCCCACCACCCGAACCCGTCACGATGGCCACCCGGCCGTCGAGCAGTCCCATTTGCCCAGCCCTTCCCTCGTTACTTGATGTCGGCGGTTGTGCTCGACAAGTAGGGCGGCGGCTCCCCGCCCCCATGCACCTCCAGTGACGCCCCGCTGATATAGGACGCCGCGTCAGAGGCCAGAAAAGCTGTAGCCCAACCGATATCGACCGGTTTGGCGAGTCGGCCCAGGGGCACGTTGCGCGAGATGTCGGCGATTGAGTCGGCGTCGCCGTAAAACAGGTCGGACTGCTCGGTCTCGACCATGCCCACAACCACCGAGTTCACCCGCACCTTCGGGGCCCATTCGACCGCCAACGTAGCGGTCATGTTCTCCACCCCGGCCTTGGCCGCACCATAGGCAACCGTGCCCGGCGTTGGCCGCCGTCCACTCACGCTGGTGATGTTCACAATCGAACCACCGGATTCTTGGCTTTGCATGACCGCGTTGGCGTGCGTCGAAACCGACAGCGCACCAAGCAGATTGAGTTCTACGATCTTTCTGCTGAAGTTGGCTGAAGCGTCGGCGGCAAGCACGTAGGGCGAGCCACCCGCGTTGTTGACCACGACATCGAGGCGCCGATGGTCAGCCACGATCGTTTCGATGAGCGTCTTGACCGAGTCGTCGTCGCGGATATCGCAGGAATGGAATTCATAGGGCAGACCTTCTACGGGCCTGCGCGCGCAGGTCACCACGGTGGCGCCCTGGTCGGCGAAGACCTTGCTGATACCGGCGCCGACACCGCGCACACCGCCGGTGACCAGCACGACCCGGTCGGCCAACGGCAACCGGATGGATTGCGGGTCGATGTCGACGGGATCGGTCACTGTGCTAGCGTACCAAGCAAGTGCTTGCTTAGGCAGCCACCCCAGTTTCGGAGTCAACGGGAGCCTCTTTGTCCATCGCCTCAAAGACCGTGGAGCCGGGCGTAGTCTCGGTCACCGTCGATTACCCCCCTGTCAACGCGATCCCGTCGGGCGGCTGGTTCGAACTCGGCGATGCCATCACCGCGGCGGGCCGTGACATGAGCACCCACGTGGTGATCCTGCGCGCCGAAGGGCGGGGATTCAACGCCGGTGTCGACATCAAGGAAATGCAGCGAACCGAGGGCTTCACCGCCCTTATCGACGCCAACCGCGGCTGCTTCCACGCGTTCCGATCGGTATACGAGTGCGAGGTGCCCGTCGTGGCCGCGGTCAACGGCTTCTGCGTGGGCGGCGGCATCGGCTTGGTCGGCAATGCGGACGTCATCGTCGCCTCCGATGACGCGACATTCGGCCTACCCGAAGTCGAGCGAGGCGCGTTGGGGGCCGCCACCCACCTGTCCCGCCTCGTGCCCCAACACATGATGCGCCGACTCTTCTACACCGCAGCCACCGTGGACGCCGCGACGCTGCATCAGTTTGGATCGGTACACGAGGTGGTTTGCCGCGCGGATCTGGATGACGCCGCGCTGCGCGTCGCCCGCGACATTGCCGCCAAAGACACCAGGGTGATTCGCGCCGCAAAGGAGGCGCTGAACCTCATCGACGTACAGAAGGTGAACGCCAGCTACCGCATGGAGCAGGGCTTCACGTTTGAGCTCAACCTCGCCGGGGTTGCCGACGAGCATCGCGACGCTTTCGCCGGCACCGACAAGGGATCCAAATGACGGACAAAATCGCGACTCTGGACGACGCCGTCGCGTCGATCCGCAGCGGCATGACGATCGGAATCGGCGGCTGGGGTTCCCGACGCAAGCCGATGGGCTTCGTGCGGGCACTGCTTCGCACGGACGTCACCGATCTCACCGTCGTCACCTACGGCGGACCCGATCTCGGGCTGCTCTGCTCGGCGGGCAAGGTCAAGCGGGTGTACTACGGCTTCGTCTCACTGGACTCACCACCGTTCTACGACCCGTGGTTCGCCAGGTTGCGTACCACCGGCGCAATCGAAGCACGCGAGATGGACGAGGGCATGCTGCGATGCGGGCTGCAGGCCGCGGCACAGCGGCTGCCTTTCCTGCCGATTCGCGCCGGGCTCGGCAGTGACGTCCGGGCGTTCTGGGGTGACGAACTCAAGACGGTGCGATCGCCCTACCCCACCAACGGCGGCTATGAGGAACTGGTCGCGATGCCCGCGCTGACCTTGGACGCGGCGTTTGTACACATGAATCTCGGTGATGCACAGGGTAATGCCGCCTATACCGGAATAGACCCCTATTTCGACGACCTGTTCCTGATGGCCGCGCAACACCGTTTTCTTTCGGTTGAGCGGGTTGTGCCTACCGATGAACTGGTGAAATCGGTTCCACCGCAGGCACTGCTCATTAACCGCATGATGGTCGATACTGTTGTAGAGGCCCCGGGCGGCGCCCATTTCACCACAGCTGAGCCGGACTATCGGCGTGACGAGAAATTCCAGCGGCATTACGCGGAAGCAGCCGCCTCCGACGAAGCGTGGTCGGCTTTCGTTGAGACCTATCTGAGCGGCAGCGAGGCTGAATACCAACGGGCTGTTCAGAAGTTCGGGACTGATTCCGAGGTTAGTCGGGAGGCCGCCAAATGATCTCTGCGACCCGTGCCGAGGTATGTGCCGTTGCCTGCGCCGAACTCTTTCGTGACGCCGGCGAAATCATGGTCAGTCCGATGACCACCATCGTGTCGGTCGGTGCTCGGCTGGCGCGGCTGACCTTTTCCCCAGACATCCTGCTGACCGACGGCGAAGCCAGGCTGATCGCCGATACTCCGGCCATCGGCGCGAGCGCCGCGGTCGAGGGCTGGATGCCCTTCGGCCGTGTCTTCGAGACGTTGGCGTGGGGCCGGCGCCATGTGGTGATGGGCGCCAACCAGATCGATCGGTATGGCAATCAGAACCTCTCGGCGTTGGGGCCACTGCAGCACCCCACCCGCCAGATGTTCGGGGTGCGGGGCGCACCCGGCAACACCATCAACCATGCCACTAGCTATTGGGTGGGCAATCATTCCAAGCGGGTCTTCGGTGAATCTGTGGACGTCGTGTCCGGGATCGGTTGGGACAAGATCGATCCCGCCAACCCCGCGTATCGGTTTGTCAACGTGTACCGAGTGGTCACCAACTTGGGCGTCTTCGACTTCAACGGACCCGACCACCAAATGCGTGCGGTGTCACTGCATCCCGGCGCGGACCCCGACCAGGTGGCCGAGAACACCTCGTTCGAGGTGCATGGGCTGGACACCGCGGACACCTCCCGGCTGCCGTCGGCTGACGAGCTGCAGCTCATTCGCGAGGTCATCGACCCGAAGTCGCTCCGAGACCGAGAAGTCAGGGCCGTCAAGGCATGACCGCGCAACCTCCCCACCTCAAGACCGCGCTGACCGAACTGGTCGGCATCGAACACCCGGTGGTACAGACCGGCATGGGCTGGGTAGCCGGTGCCCGACTGGTCTCCGCCACATCCAACGCCGGCGGCCTTGGCATCCTCGCGTCGGCGACCATGACGCTCGACGAGCTCAAAGCGGCGGTCGGCAAGGTCAAGGCCGCCACCGACAAACCGTTCGGTATCAACATCCGCGCTGACGCGGGTGACGCGATCCAGCGCGTCGAGCTTGTGATCAGCGAAGGGGTCAGGGTCGCCTCCTTCGCCCTGGCTCCTAAGCCCGACCTCATCGCCAAGCTGAAAGACGCCGGCGTTGTCGTCATCCCCTCGGTCGGGCTGGCGAAGCACGCCAAGAAGGTAGCCGGCTGGGGCGCCGATGCCGTCATCGTTCAAGGTGGTGAGGGCGGCGGGCACACCGGGCCGATCGCCACCACACTGTTGCTGCCGTCGGTGCTGGATGCCGTCGCCGACACCGGCATGCCGGTCATCGCGGCGGGCGGTTTCTTCGATGGCCGGGGCCTAGCCGCAGCGCTGTCCTATGGCGCCGCCGGAGTCGCCATGGGGACACGATTCCTGCTGACCGCCGAATCGACCGTTCCCGACGCGGTCAAACAACGCTATCTGCAGGCAGCCCTGGACGGAACCGTCGTGTCCACCCGGGTGGACGGAATGCCGCACCGGGTGCTGCGTACCGGCCTGGTCGAGAAACTGGAGAGCGGTTCCCGCCTTCGCGGCTTCTCCGCTGCGGTGCGCAATGCGCAGCGCTTCAAGGAGATGTCGCAGATGTCATGGCGTTCGATGATCAGAGACGGCCTGGCGATGCGCCATGGCAAGGAACTCACCTGGTCCCAGGTTGTGATGGCGGCCAACACCCCGATGCTGCTCAAAGCTGGTCTGGTCGAAGGCAACACCGATGCCGGTGTACTGGCTTCGGGACAGGTAACCGGCATCATCGACGACCTACCGACATGTGACGAGCTGATCAGTTCGATGGTCGCTGAGGCAGTCGAACATCTCCGGTCAGCGGCCGGACTGGTCCAGGGCCGCTGAGGCTAGAGGCGTTCGATGATGGTCACGTTGGCCGTGCCGCCGCCCTCGCACATTGTTTGGAGACCGTAGCGGCCGCCGGTGCGCTCGAGGGTGTTCAGCATCGTGGTGAAGAGCTTCGCGCCGGTAGCGCCGAGCGGGTGTCCTAGCGCGATCGCGCCGCCGTTGGGATTGACCTTTTCCGGATCTGCTTTGGTCTCCTTGAGCCAAGCCTGCACGACCGGGGCGAACGCTTCGTTGATCTCGACAGTATCGATGTCATCGATGGACAAGCCCGTCTTTTCCAAGGCATAACGGGTGGCAGGGATGGGACCGGTAAGCATGAACACCGGGTCGGCGCCGCGCGCACTGATGTGGTGGATTCGGGCTCGCGGCCTAAGCGCGTGCTCGTGGACCGCACGCTCTGAGGCGAGCAATACCGCGCTGGCAGCGTCGGAAATCTGGCTGGCCATCGCCGCAGTGAGACGGCCACCCTCCACGAGCGGCTTGAGACCGGCCATCTTCTCCAGCGATGTGTTTCGGGGACCCTCGTCGACGGCGAAGCCCACCCCGTCCACATCGACCGGGAGGATCTCGTTCTGAAAATACCCGGCACGGGTCGCTGCCAGCGCACGCTCATGGCTGGTCAGCGCGTACTGCTCCATATCCTCGCGGGAGAGCTCCCATTTCTGGGCGATCAACTCCGAGCCGCGAAACTGGGAGATCTCCTGGTCTCCATAGCGATGCAGCCAGTTCTTCGATTCGTTGGTCGGAGAGGTGAACCCGAACTGTTCGGCAACGGTCATCGCCGAGCTGATCGGGATCTGGCTCATGTTCTGCATGCCACCGGCGACGATGAGATCGGCGGTGCCCGACATGATGGCCTGCGCACCGAAGGAGATGGCCTGCTGGCTGGAGCCACATTGGCGGTCCACCGTGACACCGGGCACCTCTTCGGGGAATCCCGCAGCGAGCCACGACAGCCGGGCGATGTTACCGGCCTGCGGACCGATGGCGTCGACGCAGCCTGCGATGACGTCATCAACCGCACCCGGGTCGACGTCGACGCGCTCCAGCAGACCGCGCCAGGCTGCGGCCCCGAGGTCGACAGGGTGTACGCCGGCCAGCGCCCCGTTGCGTTTTCCGACTGCGGTGCGAACCGCATCGATCACATAGGCCTGCGACGTTCCGTTGGTGTCCGCCATTTCAGACTCCTTCTGCTGTTATGCCACCGAGAACGATGGCGAGATACTGCTGCCCAACCTGCTCAGCCGTCAGCGGGCCACCCGGCTGATACCAGCGAACGGAAACCCAGGTGGTGTCGCGGATGAACCGGTACACCAGGTCGACATCGACATCGTCGCGGAAGTAGCCCTCCGCGATACCTTCGGTTAGCACGTCGACCCACATCGTGCGTTGTTCTCTGTTGCGCTCATCCACGTAGGCGAACCGTTCCTGCAGCGCAAGGCGTTTGGCCTCGTCCTGGTAGATCACGACCTCCGCGTGCCGGGTCTCGATTGCTTCGAAGGACGCCATGAATAGACCCTTGAGACGTTCGAGCGGATTCGGCTCGGTCGCCACGATGTGTCGGTAACGTTCGAACAGCCAATCGAGGAATCCCCGCAGTACCTCGTCGACCATTTCCTCCTTCGATGAGAAGTGGTGATAGAGGCTGCCGGACAGGATCCCCGCGGCGTCGGCGATGTCACGCACGGTGGTCGCCCGCAGGCCGCGTTGGGCGAACATCGTCGCGGCGAGCGCCAGGAGTTCGTCGCGGCGCGTGTTGGCCTGCGTATTGGCCCCAGCGGCCGGTCCTGGGATGGTCACGGGTGCTGACTCGATACTGAAATCACTTCTCCCGTGAGATAACTGGAATAATCGCTGGCCAGGAACGCGATCGTGGCAGCGACCTCCCACGGCTCGGCGGCGCGGCCGAACGCCTCTCCTTCGGAGAGCCGGTCCAACAGCTCGGAGCTGCTCGTCTTCTCAAGGAATTTATGCCGGGCGATGCTGGGCGAGACAGCGTTGATTCGCACCCCGTACTCGACGGCTTCGACTGCGCTGCAACGCGTTAGTGCCATCACACCGGCTTTGGCCGCTGCGTAGTGGGCCTGCGAATGCTGCGCGCGCCATCCCAAGACACTGGCGTTGTTGACGATCACACCGCCGTGCGGCGCGTCGCGGAAGTATCGCAGAGCGGCCCGCGTCGCGCGCATCGTCGAAGTGAGCGTGACATTGAGCACGCGGTCCCACTCGTCGTCGGTCATGTCGATGACCGGCGTCTGTCCGCCGAGTCCGGCGTTGTTGACCAGAACATCCAACCGGCCCATCGCGGACACCGCATCGGCGATCAGCGCATCGACCGCATTGGTCGAGGTCACGTCGCACACCACGCTCTCAACCCGACCCAGGCCCAGTGCGGCGAGTTGGTCGCGGGTCTCAGTCAGCCTGCGCTCGTGATAGTCGGATACCACGACATCGGCGCCTTCAGCCAGGGCTCGCCGGGCAACCGATGAGCCAATGCCGGTACCCGCTGCTGCGGTCACCAGAACTACCTTTTGGGACAGGAGACCGTGTCCATCAATCTCTTTCGGTGCCACTGACAGACTCATGGGCGAACCTCACGGGGCAGGCCAAGCACCCGCTCGGCGATGATATTGCGCTGAATTTCATTGGATCCGCCGTAGATGGTGTCCGAGCGGGAGAACAGGTACAACCGCTGCCACTCGTCGAACTCGCCATCTGGGAGGGTGAGTCCAGCGACACCCTGCACGTCCATGGCGATCTCACCGAGTTCGCGATGCCAGTTGGCCCACAACAACTTCGAAATGTTGTCCTTGCCCGCCGCCAGGCTACTGTGGTCGTCGTCCATGGTTGCCAACGCATAGGACCGCATCATCTTCAGCCCCGCCCAGGATCGGGTGAGCCGCTCGCGAATCAACGGATCCTCGGCGGCGCCGGTGCGCTGAGCAAGCTGGACCAAGTTGGAATGTTCACGCGCATAACGGATCTGTTGGCCAAGTGTGGACACGCCACGCTCGAACGTCAGGGTCGCCATCGCCACTCGCCACCCGTCACCGGGCTCACCGACGACGAGATCCGCGTCGGTGCGGGCGTCATCGAAGAAGACCTCGTTGAACTCCGAGTCGCCGGTCAGTTGGATGATCGGGCGGATCTCGACGCCAGGCTGATCCAGCGGCACGAGAAGATAGGACAGACCGGCGTGTCGTTTGGAGCCTTTCTCGGTGCGCGCTACCACGAAGCACCATTGGGCCCAGTGCGCCAGTGAGGTCCAGACCTTCTGGCCATTGATCACCCACTGGTCACCGTCGAGCAAAGCCATCGTGGCGACATTCGCGAGATCGCTACCCGCGCCGGGCTCCGAGTAGCCCTGACACCACAGTTCGGTGACATCGAGGATCGGGGGCAGAAACCGCTTCTGCTGCTCGGGGGTGCCGTAGGCGATCAGCGTCGGACCAAGGAGTTCCTCACCGAAGTGGTTGACCTTGTCGGGAGCGTCCGCCTTTGCGTACTCCTCGTAGAACGCGACCCGGTGCGCCACCGACAGCCCGCGGCCCCCGTGCTTTTCCGGCCAGCCCAAGCATGTCAGCCCTGCGGCCGCGAGGTGCTGGTTCCATGCCCGACGTTCCTCGAACGCTTCGTGTTCGCGGCCGGGGCCACCCAGGCCTTTGAGCGCGGCGTATTCGCCGGTGAGGTTCTCGGCTAACCAGTCGCGGACCTCGGCCCTGAACTCCTGGACCTCTATCACCCCTGTAGGCTAACCTACCAAGCACTTGCTTTGTTAGTGGGACAGGGGACGAACCGGGAATGTCACAGCGGAGAACCACCCCGGCGGTTCTCGACCGGATCGCGCACGAGCTTCCCGCTCACCCTGCGGTGGTTACGGCGGATCGAACGCTGACGTTCGCCGAACTGCGCGCACAGGTCCGACAGGCTGCCGCGGCGCTGATCGGTCTGGGTGTGCAGCCCGGCGACCGGGTTGCAATCTGGTCGCCGAATACCTGGCATTGGGTGGTGGCATGCCTGGCCGTCCACCATGCTGGCGCGGTCTTGGTCCCACTCAACACCCGCTACACCGCCGGCGAGGCGGCCGACATCCTTGCGCGCACTGCGGCACCGCTGCTGTTCGCCTCCGGTGAGTTCCTCGGGACCAACAAGGCAGCCAGCGTCGAGGACCCCGAAGTTCGGAATGCCCTGCCCGCATTGCGCCACATCGTGCGCATCCCGGTCGAGGAAGCCGACGGCACCTGGGACGAATTCGTCGGCGGCGGGAACGACCAGGTCGCGATGGACCAAGTGGCGGCCCGCGCCGCGGCCGTCGGACCCGAGGATGTCTCAGACATCCTGTTCACTTCGGGCACTACCGGGCGCAGCAAAGGCGTGTTGTGTGCCCACCGGCAGTCCCTCGACGCGTCGGCGGCCTGGGCCGCCTGCGGGCAAGTTACCAGCGGCGACCGCTACCTCTGCATCAATCCGTTCTTCCATAATTTCGGCTACAAGGCCGGCATCCTTGCCTGTCTGCAGACCGGCGCCACGCTGATCCCGCAGCTGACGTTTACCCCGGAAGCGGCGATGGGGGCCGTCCAGCAGCACCGGATCACGGTACTGCCCGGTCCGCCGACGATCTACCAAACTCTGCTTGATCACCCGGATCGCGCCGAATACAACCTCAGCTCGCTACGGTTCGCCGTCACCGGTGCTGCCACCATCCCCGTCGTGCTGATTGAACGGATGCAGAGCGAACTCGACATCGACATCGTTCTCACGGCCTACGGGCTCACCGAGGCCAGCGGGTTCGGCACCATGTGCCGCGCTGACGACGATGCCGCCACCGTCGCCACCACGTCCGGACGTCCTATCGCGGACTTCGAACTGCGCATCGGTGATTCCGGAGAGGTACTGCTACGTGGGCCCAACGTGATGCTGGGCTACCTGGATGATCCCGCGGCAACCTCGGAAGCGATCGACGCCGAAGGCTGGCTGCACACCGGGGACGTCGGTCAGCTTGACGACGCGGGCAACCTGAAGATCACCGACCGACTCAAGGACATGTACATCTGCGGTGGATTCAACGTGTACCCGGCCGAGATAGAGCAGGTCCTCGCCCGCCTCGATGGCGTCGCCGAGGCGGCTGTAATCGGCATCGGCGACGACCGGCTCGGCGAAGTCGGCAAAGCGTTCGTCGTGCCCCGACCGGGTGTCAAACTCGATGAGCGAGCCGTGATCGACTACACGCGAAAACATCTCGCTAATTTCAAGACCCCGCGGTCAGTGACATTTCTCGATGCGCTACCCCGCAACCCCGGCGGCAAGGTGGTCAAACCGCAGCTTCGCGACCTCCATCAGCGCACAGAAGGCCGGTAAATTGGATCTCACCTTCGACGACGCCACCCTGGAGTTCCAGGCGGAAGTTCGCGCGTTCCTCGCCGCCAACACGGCGTCCTTCCCGACCAAGTCCTACGACACCGCCGAGGGCTTCCAACAGCACCGCGTCTGGGACAAGGTGCTTTTCGACGCCGGCTTGTCGGTGATCACCTGGCCACAACGCTACGGTGGCCGCGACGCGACGCTGCTGCAGTGGGTCGTCTACGAGGAAGAGTACTTTCGCGCCGGCGCCCCCGGGCGGGCCAGCGCCAACGGTACGTCGATGCTCGCACCGACCCTGTTCACCCACGGGACCCCGGAGCAGCTCGACAGGATACTCCCGAAAATGGCTAGCGGCGAGGAGATCTGGGCGCAGGCGTGGTCGGAGCCGGAGTCCGGTAGCGACCTTGCGTCGCTGCGGTCGACCGCGACCAGAACCGACGACGGTTGGCTGCTCAACGGCCAGAAGATCTGGAGTTCACGCGCGGTGTTCGGCGAGCGGGCGTTCGGGCTGTTCCGCTCGGACCCGGAGGCGCAACGGCACAAGGGCCTGACCTATTTCATGTTCGATTTGAAGGCCGACGGCGTCACCGTACGCCCGATCGCCCAACTCGGCGGTGACACCGGTTTCGGCGAGATCTTCCTCGAAGATGTATTCGTTCCCGACCACGATGTCATCGGCGCGGTGAACGAGGGCTGGCGCGCAGCCATGAGCACATCCAGTAACGAGCGTGGGATGTCATTGCGCAGCCCCGCGAGGTTCCTGGCTCCAGCGGAACTACTTGTAGCGCAATGGAAGGACAATCCCGACCCCGCGTTCACCGACCGGGTTGCCGATGCGTGGATCAAGGCGCAGGCCTATCGGCTGCACACGTTCGGCACGGTAACGCGGCTGAGCAACGGTGGCGAGTTGGGCGCAGAGGCGTCCGTGACCAAGGTGTTCTGGTCTGAGCTCGATGTGGCCCTGCACCAAACCGCATTGGATCTGCGTGGCGCCGACGGTGAGGTCGCCGACTCGATCACCGACGGTCTGCTGTTCGCGTTAGGCGGTCCGATCTACGCTGGCACCAATGAGATTCAACGGAATATCATCGCCGAGCGGCTACTGGGCCTGCCCCGAAAGTAGACCACTGTGAACTTCGAGATTGACGAACAGCAACGTGACTTCGCAGCCAGCATCGATGCTGCCCTGGGTACCGCCGATGTGCCCGGGGCCGTCCGGGCGTGGAGTGCCGGCGACACCGCGCCCGCGCGCAAAGCCTGGGCCCACCTGGCAGACCTCGGCGTGACAGCCCTGATGGTGTCGGAGGAGTACGACGGAATCGCTGCCCATCCGGTCGACCTGGTGGTGGCGATGGAGCGGATCGGACGCTGGTGTGTCCCAGGACCGGTAGCTGAATCCATAGCGGTAGCACCGGTTCTGCTCGCCGCCGACGAGCGGAGCGCCGACCTGGCGTCCGGTGCACTGATCGCGACGGTCGCGCTGCCACCACTGATGCCCCGCGCGGTTGACGCCCACTGCGCCGGACTGATCCTGCTCGCCGAGAAGGCCCAGGTCCGTGAGGCTGTGGCAGGCGACCCACGCGCGTCGGTCGACCTCAGCCGGAGATTGTTCGACGTCGACGGAACGGGCGATCCGCAGGCGGCCGATGTGACGCGGGCCTTCGAGTTCGGCGCGCTGGCCACAGCGGCTCAGCTAGTGGGAGCAGGTCAGGCGTTGCTGGATTCCGCTGTCGAATACGCCAAGCAGCGCAGCCAGTTCGGCTCGGTCATCGGTAGCTATCAGGCCATCAAGCACAAGCTGGCCGATGTTCTCATCGCTATCGAGTTGGCGCGGCCGTTGGTCTACGGTGCAGCATTGGCATTGGCCGAGGAGTCCCCCGATACCGCCCGCGACGTCAGCGCCGCCAAGGTTGCCGCGGCCGATGCCGCCCTGCTCGCCGCGCGTTCGGCGCTGCAGACGCACGGCGCCATCGGCTTCACCCAGGAGCACGATCTGTCGCTGCAACTTGTGCGGGTGCAAGCCTTGCGACCCGCATGGGGCGATCCGACCTGGCACCGCCGCCGAGTGCTGGGGGCGCTGGCGTGACCGCCGAACGCGATCTACTGCGCGACACTGTCGCCGCACTCGTCGAGAAGCATGCCGCGCCGGAGGCGGTGCGCGAGGCGATGAGTTCAGCCCGGGGATACGACGAGGCGCTGTGGCAGATGTTGTGCGAACAGGTCGGCGCGGCGGCACTGGTCGTGCCCGAGGAATTGGGCGGCGCGGGTGGCGAACTGGCCGATGCAGCGGTTGCCCTGGAGGAGCTGGGCCGCGCACTGGTTCCGACCCCCCTACTGGGGACCACACTGGCCGAGCTGGCATTGTTGTCTGCCAGCCGGCCCGATGGCGATGTGCTCAACAAGCTGGCCGACGGATCATCCGTCGGTGCAGTGGTTTTCGATTCGGCCCATGTGGTCAACGGAGACAGCGCCGACGTTGTAATCGCCGCAGATGGTGACACCCTGACGCGCTGGACGGCATTCACGGCTGATCCTGCGGTGTCGATGGATCCAACGCGCCGATTGGCCGCGGTCCACGCGACGCAGACCGCTCCGATCGGGCCGGACCCCGGGCTGGTGAACATCGCGGCGATCCTACTTGCCGCCGAACAGATCGGTGCAGCGGCGAAGTGTCTTGAGCTGACCGTTCAGTACGCCAAGGACAGGGTGCAGTTCGGCCGCCCGATTGGCAGCTTCCAGGCGCTCAAACACCGGATGGCGGATATGTATGTGGCGGTCCAATCGGCTCGAGCCGTTGTCGCCGAGGCGGTCGCTGACCCAACGTCGACGTCGGCTGCACTCGCCCGGCTGGCGGCTAGTGAGGCTTTCACGACAGTGGCAGCCGAGGCCGTCCAGCTACACGGCGGCATAGCAATCACCTGGGAGAGCGACATCCAGCTGTACTTCAAGCGTGCCCATGGCAGCGCACAGTTGCTGGGGCCACCCCGGGAGCAGCTGCGTCGGCTGGAATCCGAGGTGTTCTAGCCTGAAACAGTGACGGTCTCGCGCAGGGCAGGTATCCCACCGTTCTATGTGATGGATGTATGGCTGGCCGCGGCCGAACGCCAACGCACCCATGGCGATCTCGTCAATCTGTCGGCTGGCCAGCCCAGCGCGGGGGCACCCGCCGCGGTGCGGAACGCGGCAGCCGCGGCGCTACAACGCAATCAACTGGGCTATACCGTCGCGCTCGGCATACCGGAACTGCGCGCGGTGATCGCAGATTCATACCACCAGCGGCATGGGCTCGTCGTCGACCCTGGCGACGTCGTCGTGACGACCGGGTCCTCGGGCGGGTTCCTCCTGGCGTTCCTGGCGTGCTTCGACGCCGGTGACCGGATAGCTATCGGAAGCCCGGGATATCCGTGCTACCGCAACATCCTCTCGGCACTCGGCTGCGAGGTCGTCGAGCTGCCGTGCGGGCCCGAGACACGGTTCCAGCCGACCGTGCAGATGCTGGACGCGCTGGACCCGCCCGTCGCAGGGGTGATCGTGGCAAGCCCGGCCAACCCGACTGGGACGGTGCTACCGCCCGATGAACTCTCGGCGATCGCCTCGTGGTGCACGGCGTCCGGTGTGCGGTTGATCAGCGATGAGGTGTACCACGGTTTGGTGTATCCGGGCTCCCCGGCGACCAGCTGCGCGTGGGAAACATCCAGGGATTCGGTAGTGGTGAACAGTTTTTCGAAGTATTTCGCGATGACGGGGTGGCGGTTGGGGTGGTTGTTGGTTCCGGAGGAATTGAGACGAGCCGTCGACTGCTTGACGGGAAATTTCTCGATCTGCCCCCCAGCGCTTCCCCAGGTAGCCGCGGTCTCGGCGTTCACCCCGGACTCGATCGCGGAGGCCGAATCACTCCTGGACGGTTACGCGGCCAACCGGTCCCTGCTGCTGGACGGGCTGCGCACGATGGGTATCGAACGGCTGGCCCCGACTGACGGAGCGTTCTATGCCTATGCCGACGTGTCGCATCTGACGACGGACTCCTTGTCGTTCTGCTCGCAGTTGCTCGCCGACACGGGAGTGGCGATCGCGCCCGGCGTCGACTTCGACACGGTTCGCGGCGGTGCGTTCGTGCGACTGTCGTTCGCGGGCCCGACCGCCGACATCCGGGAGGCGCTACACCGGATTGGGTCGTGGCTGGCCTAGACCTATACCGAGGACGCCCGTCATCACTCTCGCTGCCGCTTCGCATACCAATCCAGCAGATCCGGTTCATCGACCGCACTTCGTTCGACGACCTTGGCCGGGTCGCCGCCCTGGAACAGCTTCTTGATCGGCACCTCAAGCTTCTTGCCGGTGCGGGTGTGGGGAATACCGGGGGCGACGATGATTTCGTCGGGCACGTGGCGCGGGGACACCTCGGATCGGATGGTGTCGTTGATTCGGTCGCGCAACGCGTCGGTGAGTTCAATGCCTTCGGAGGGGACGATGAACAACGGCATCCAGTACCCGCCGTCGGGTTGCTCTGCTCCGATCACTAACGCCTCAGCGATCTCAGGAAGGCTCTCGACTGCCTGATAGATGTCTGCGCTGCCCATCCGAATGCCGTGGCGATTGAGAGTCGAGTCCGATCGCCCGTGCACGATTACGGTGCCCCGGTCGGTGATGGTGATCCAGTCGCCGTGACGCCATACTCCGGGAAATACCTCGAAGTACGCTTCGCGATACCGGTTTCCGTCCGGATCGTTCCAGAAACACACCGGCATGGACGGCATCGGCTTGGTGACGACCAACTCGCCCACCTCGCCACGGACGGTTTTTCCGGCTTCGTCCCAAGCATCCAATGCGACACCAAGGAACGGCGCCGATAACTCTCCTGGCCAGACCGGCACCGTGCGGACACCGCCGATGAACGCCGACACGACGTCGGTGCCACCGCTAATCGAGGTAACTTGCACGTGTTCACCGACGTTGTCGCGCAGCCACAATGATGATGCCGGCGGCAGAGACGACCCGGTGATACCGACAGTCCGTAGCGCAGACAGATCGTGCGTGCGCTTCGGTGCCACGTCTGCCTTCATGCAGGCCAGTACATAGCCGGGACTGGTGCCGAGCACTGTAGCCCGTACCCGGGAGGCGATCTGCCACAGCGCATCCGGGCTTCCTGCAGACGGACTGCCGTCGTAGCACACGATCGTGGCGCCGACAAGCAATCCTGCGACCTGAAAGTTCCACATCATCCAGCTAGGGCTGGTGAACCAGAAGAATATGTCCTCAGGACCAATATCGGACTGCAGTGCAACAGCTTTAAGATGCTCCAACACGACGCCGCCGTGGCCGTGCACGATACCCTTGGGAAGTCCGGTGGTCCCTGACGAGAAGAGAATCCACAGCGGGTGATCGAACGGCACTGTGACAGTGCAGAGGTCGCGATCGCTACTCACCGCAAGATCGCCAGCGGTAAACGTGGCCTGCAGCGTCGGTAGCCCCGCGCGAAGTGCAGCGACATCGTCGCTCTTGTCCCGGTACTTCCCGGCGAACCGGTACCCGTTGGCGGTCACCAGCACCTTGGGTTCGAGCTGGCCAAGTCGATCCAGCGCCGCCTTCGCCGAGTAGTCCTGGCCGCAGGCGCTCCAGACCGCGCCGACGGCTGCCGTACCCAAGAAGGCGATGACCGCTTCAGGGATGTTCGGCAGGTATCCGACGACGCGATCGCCGGGACCGACACCGACGGAGCGCAGGGCGTCAGCGAACGCGGCGGTGCGCCCAAGTAGCGCCGCCCACGAAACTTCACGGTCAGGCTCGTCTTCGCTGACGTAGAGGATCGCGGGCCGGTCAGATCGTGCGTTGCGCACGATCTGATCGACGTAGTTCAGCGTGGTACCCGGGAACCAACGGGCTCCCGGCATCTCCGGGTGTTCCAGCACCGTCTGACCACGAGACCCGACGTCGAAGTAGTCCCACACCGCTGCCCAGAAGCCGTCAATGTCGGCTATGGACCACTGCCACAGTGCGCTGTAGTCGGGAAACGCGGCACCCGTGCGCTGTTCGGCGAATCGCGCGAAGTCGGTGACCCGCGCGTCAGCGATGTCTCGGTCCGACGGAACCCATTGGGGTTTCATGAGCGGCTCGCTGCCCGCGGTTCGTCAGTCATCACCGAGTTCTCCGTCCACCAGGAATATTGTACGAAGCTCATGTAACCATTGCAGCAGAGCCGATTCCAGTACGACCGCACCGACCCGGACCGCCGAGGCGCTATGGCTTCTATAGCCAGGTGTCGTCGGTCGCCGTGGTCAGGAAGGCCTCGAGATCGTTGCGCCAGTCCGCCGGTGTCGTCTTGTCGGGTTCGATACCGGTGTACTGCCCCTGATAGAACAGCAGTGGCCGCGGCTTTTCCCTCGGGACAT
>CAZCHU010000021.1:28179-30919 GCA_964498215.1 uncultured Mycobacterium sp.
CCGGTGTACTGCCCCTGATAGAACAGCAGTGGCCGCGGCTTTTCCCTCGGGACATCGGACAGCGAGTGCACCGCGCCGAAGACCACGAAATGGTCTCCGCCGTCATGAACCGAATGCACCGTGCAGTCAATATGAGCCAGTGCGCCCTCGATGATCGGCGAACCCAGCTTCGAAGGTGTCCAGTCGATTCCCGCGAATTTGTCGGGTTCCCGGGAGCCGAAGCGCGCCGAGACATGCTTCTGTTTCTCGTGCAGGACGTTTACGCAGAAGCTCCCGCTAGCCTCGATAGCCTGCCAGGAACGCGACATTCTCGTCGGGCAGAACAGCACCAGTGGCGGGTCCAGCGACAGCGCGGCAAATGACTGGCATGCGAAGCCCACTGGCTCGCCATCGTGCACGGTGGTGATGACCGTGATGCCGGTGCAGAACTGACCGAGCACGCTTCGGAACGTGCGCGGGTCGATCGAAGAGTTACCCACTACTACTTGAAACCCACGCTGAAGTCGTGGCCCCAAAGCGAAACAGCGGTACTCTCGCGCGCAACCCAGCTGTGATCGTCGACTTCGAGTCCTTCGCAACCGAATTCGATGTCGAAGCCGCCGGGTGTCTTCATATAGAAGGACAGCATCTTGTCGTTGACGTGCCGGCCTAGGGTCGCCGACATCTTCACCTTGCGGCGCAGCGCCCGGTCGAGGCAGAGTCCCACATCGTCGGCGCTCCCGACCTCCACCATGAGATGCACTATTCCGCTCGGCGTCTCACCCGGCATGAACGCCAGGCTGTGGTGGCGCGGGTTCACTCCGAAGAACCGCAACCATGCGGGAGGGCCATCGGCGGGCCGGCCGACCAGCTGGGGCGGCAACCGCATCGAATCGCGCAGATGAAAGCCAAGGACGTCACGGTAGAAGTGCAATGATTCGGCGTCGTCACGGGTGGTCAGGACGACGTGTCCAAGGCCCTGTTCCTCAGTGACGAACTTGTGGCCGTAGGGGCTCACCACCCGCCGGTGTTCGAGGGCGACGCCATGAAAGATCTCCAGGGTGTTGCCCGAAGGGTCGGAGAAGGTGATCATTTCGTCTACCCGACGCTCGGCGAGTTCGGCCGCCGTGGCCTCCTTGTAGGGGGTGCCCTCGACATCGAGACGCTGGCGAATATCCTGCAGCCCGGCCGCATTCGCGGTCTCCCAGCCGGACTCCAACAAGCGGTCCCGCTCACCGGGCACAATCACCAGCCGGGCCGGGAATTCGTCCATACGAAGGTAGAGGGCACCTTCGGTACTGCCCTTTCCTTCGACCATGCCGAGTACTTTGAGCCCGTATTCGCGCCACGCACCGATGTCGGTGGCTTCGATGCGCAGGTATCCCAGTGACCGGATCGTCATGACCCACCCTTCCTAGGATTGTCTTGCAGGAAATCGACGGTGAGTTTATTGAACTCGTCAAACTTTTCCAGCTGTGCCCAGTGTCCACACTGCCCGAATACATGCAGCTGCGCCCGGGGTATCTGCTTGAGCGCCACAAGCGCGCCGTCCAGCGGGTTGACCCTGTCCTCCCGTCCCCAGATCAGCAATACCGGCTGGCGCAGCTTGTACACATCACGCCACATCATGCCCAACTCGAAGTCTGCGCCGGCGAACGATTTACCCATCGCCCGGGTGGCGGCCAGCGACTCCGGGGAACTGGCGATCTGGAACCGTTCTTCGACCAGGTCGGGTGTGATCAAACTCTGGTCGAACACCATGATCCGCAGAAACTTCTCGATGTTCTCCCGGGTGGGGTCTGCGGCGAACCGACCCAGCAGCTTGACCCCTTCGGTCGGGTCCGGTGAGAAAAGATTGACACTCAACCCGCCCGGCCCCATCAATACCAACCGACCGGCGCGCTTCGGGTTGTCCAAGGCAAATCGAACTGCGGTGCCGCCACCTAGGGAGTTACCCACCAGCGCCGCCCGGTCGATCCCGAGATGGTCGAACAGATTGAGCAATGCTTTAGCGCTGTAGCGGTTGTACTGCTCGTGTTCGGTGTGCTTGTCGGAATGACCGTATCCCGGCTGATCGACAGCCAACACGTGAAAATGTCTAGCCAGCACCGGGATGTTGCGGCCGAAGTTCGACCAGCTGGACGCGCCGGGCCCGCCCCCGTGCAGCAACACCACGGTCTGATCGTTGCCGATACCGGCCTCGTGGTAGTGCAGACGCATGTCAGGGCCGGTGCCGGTGACCTCGGCAAAACGCGACGTCGACTCGAACGTGACCTCTTGCTGGTGAGCAGCTTCCGCGGCGAAGGATGTCATTCGTGCAGTCCGATCAGACCATCGTGTCCTGCGGCGGCAGCCCGAACTCGTTGTTGCCGAATATCAGGTAGGCCCGCTCCGGCTCGTTCGCGGCGTGCACCCGACCGGCGTGTGCGTCCCGCCAGAACCGCTGCACAGGCTGATCGACGCCCAGCGCGGTCGCGCCAGAAGCCTCGAACAGCAAGTCTATCGAGGCGATCGCTCGTCCGGTGGCCCGGACCTGGTCACGGCGCGCCCTGGCGCGTAGCTCGAACGGGATCTCCTTGTCCGCCTTCAGTAACGCGTACTCGTCGGCGACATTGCCGATCAGTTGGCGCCATCCGGCATCGATATCGCTGGCGGCCTCGGCGATGCGGACCTTGGCGAACGGGTCCTCCTTGGACTTTTCTCCGGCGAAGGCGGCGCGCACCCGCTTGCCCTGGTGTTCGACATGGGCGTCGTAGGCGCC
>CAZCHU010000021.1:31019-35564 GCA_964498215.1 uncultured Mycobacterium sp.
CTCCCGAAGTCGACCGGCCTGCCATCCTTGATCACCGGTCCGCCGAGGAACGCCCATGTCGCATGGTCGCAACCCGACGACCACTGCCAGGCGCCACTGACCAGATAGCCGCCGTCGACGACGGTACCGGCGCCCATAGGCGCATACGAGGATGAGACGCGCACAGTCGGATCACTGCCCCACACTTCGTCCTGCGCCTGCTGGTCGAACAGGGCCAGGTGCCAGTTGTGCACCCCGATGATGGACGACACCCACCCGGTGGAACCGCACGCACTGGCGATACGCCGGACAGCCTCGTAGAAGACCTCAGGATCGCACTGCAGACCACCCCACTGCTCGGGCTGGAGCAGCTTGAAGAAACCGACCTCGTCGAGTTCGTTCACGGTGTCATCGGGCAGGCGCCGCAGGTCTTCGGCGGCCTGGGCGCGCTTGGCGATCCTGGGTAACAGATCGTCGATGCCGGTGAGCACCGACTGCACGTCGCGCTGTTCTATGGACGTCACGGATTTGCCTCCTGGAGACTAGGGCCTGGCGATGAGCGCTTGCGCGAAGAGCGGAGCACCGAAGAGGAGCACTTGCGCGAAGAGCGGATCGCTACCCAAAGATTAGAACACGTTACGATTAGTGTCGAGTAGCGCATTGCTGTAGCCCCTGGACCAGCGCACTTGCATTTCTGTAACCTGTTCTAATTATTGACCGATGTCAGCGCGAGGAAGGCCCACCCAGTGACCGACGAGCCGCTCGGAAGCCATGTGCTCGAACTCGAGGTCGTCAACGTCATCGACGAGACCTCCGATGCACGATCGCTGGTATTCAAGGCCCCCGATGGTGCGAGCGACACAACGATTCCGGCCGAGAAGCTCCGCTACGCCCCCGGGCAGTTTCTGACACTGCGGGTGCCCAGCGATCGCACGGGATCGGTGGCCCGGTGCTACTCGCTGTGCAGCTCACCGTTCACCGGTGATCCCTTGACGGTCACGGTCAAACGCACCGTCGGCGGCTATGCCTCGAACTGGCTGTGCGACAACGCTCACCCCGGCATGAGAATCCATGCTCTGGCACCGTCAGGCACGTTCGTCCCCAAAACCCTGGATACCGACTTCCTGCTACTTGCGGCCGGTAGCGGAATCACCCCGATGATGGCGATCCTGAAGTCCGCCCTGAGCGAGGGCAGCGGCAAGGTGGCGCTGATCTATGCCAACCGCGATGACGACTCAGTCATCTTCGCCGAGGCACTGCGCGACCTAGCGGCCAAGTATCCCGATCGACTCACGGCTTTGCACTGGCTGGAGTCGGTGCAGGGTCTTCCCAGCGCGGCCGCGCTGTCGGAACTGGTCGCCCCGTACACCGCGCGCGAGGCATTCATCTGCGGTCCCGGACCGTTCATGGCGGCTGCCGAGGATGCCTTGAGATCGTCCGGAGTTTCCGCCGACCGAATTCACCTCGAGGTCTTCAAATCCTTGGATTCCGATCCGTTCGCCGCAGTGGTTATTGCCGAAGACGACAGCGACGAGGGGCCCGCCACGGTGATCGTGGCGCTCGATGGGGACACCCACGAGGTCCGCTGGCCGCGTCGCGAGAAGCTACTCGACGTGCTGCTCGCCAAGGGCCTGGACGCTCCGTTCTCCTGCCGAGAAGGACACTGCGGCGCATGCGCTGTCCTGACCAAGGCCGGTGAAGTCGAGATGGAGGTCAACGACGTGCTCGAACAGCAAGATCTCGACGAGGGCCTGATCCTGGCGTGCCAGGCGCACCCGCGCACCGATTCGGTTGAAGTCACCTACGACGAATGAGCCGCGGGCCGCCGGCCCGTCAGCGCGGCAGTCCCAGCAACCGCTCACCTGCCACGGTAAGCAGTATCTGTTCGGTGCCCCCGGCGATCGTCAGGCAGCGGGTATTGAGGAAATCGTGCACCTGCTCGTTCTCGACGGCACCTGCGCCCTCGGACAACTCCATTCGGAACTCGGCGAGCGCCTGGCGGTAACGCACACCGATGAGCTTTCGCACACTGGCCTGCGGGCCCGGATCCTGTCCACCCACCGCAAGCTGAGCGATGCGCTGATCGAGCAACGACCCCATCTGCGCGGCGCAGATCAAGCTGCCTAGCCGATCCTGTTGGGCACCATCGCTTGCCAGCCGGGGGTCTTGCCGAAAGACCTGCAGGAGCTCTTCCATCGGGTTGCCCAGGGCGGTGCCCTGGGCCATCGCGACACGCTCGTTCGCCAGCGTAGTCCGCGCCAACCGCCAGCCCTCGTCCACCTGACCGACAACCATCTCATCGGGCACGAACACGTCGTCGAAGAACACCTCGTTGAATAGCTCGTCGCCGGTGATTTCACGCAGCGGCCGGATCACGATGCCCGGTGTCCTCATATCGATCAGGAAGTAGGTGATGCCCTTATGTTTTGGTGCTTCGGCGTCGGTCCGCGCCAGGCAGACACCCCAATGCGCCTGCTGCGCTGCGGATGTCCAGACCTTCTGGCCGGTTAGTCTCCAACCACCTTCGACACGTTGGGCTTTGGTCCGCAGCGCGGCCAAGTCTGACCCCGCGCCGGGCTCACTGAACAACTGGCACCACTTCAATTCACCCCGCAAGGTCGCCGGGACGAATCGCTCAACCTGCTGTCGGCTGCCGTACTCGAGAATCGTTGGCACAGCCCACCAGCCGATCACCAGGTCGGGACGCACGATCCCGGCAGCAGCCAACTCCTGGTCGATCACCAGCTGCTCAGCCGGGCCTGCCCCGCGCCCATAGGGCGGCGGCCAGTGCGGTGCCAGAAGACCGGTCTCGGCTAGAACGACTTGCCGCTCCCCTACCGGCGATGCCGCGACTTCTGCTACCGCAGCGGCGATTTCGGGCCGACGGTCGGCTACCGAAGCCAAGTCGATCTGCAACTCCCGGCGCACCCCCTGGTGGGTCAACTCCGCCACCCGGCGAAGCCAGTACGACTGCCCACCCAGGAACTGGGCGATACCGTATGCGCGTCTCAGATACAGATGTGCGTCGTGTTCCCAGGTGATCCCGATTCCGCCCAGCACCTGGATGCAGTCCTTGGCGTTCGCCCTGGCGACATCGATGCCCACTGAGGCGGCGAAGGCTGCTGCCAGCGAGAGCTGGTCGTGATCTGCTTCTCGCGCGGCGGTGGCGGCGTCGGCGGCGGCCACCGACGCCTGCTCGGAACGCAACAGCATCTCGGCGCACATGTGCTTAATCGCCTGGAAACTGCCGATCGGTTTGCCGAACTGCTCACGTACTTTCGCGTACTCGGTCGCGGTCTGGAGCAGACGGCGGGCCAGGCCGGCAGCCTCGGCGGCGAGCACGGTCGCAGCCAGATCAACGACCCGCTGCGCGGGCACCGACAGCTCCTTGGCAGCGGCGTTGTCGAGCACCACCCGCGCCAGCGGGCGGGAGAAATCGGTGGCCTTCAGGGGTTCCAACGACACACCGTCGGCGGCAGCGTCGACGAGCAGCCAATGCTCGGCGCCAGGCAGGAGTAGCACTCCGGCGGTGTCCGCTCCGAGCACCTGGGGTGCGCTGCCTGAAACGCGGCCGTCGGCGTAGCACAGTTCGGCGCTGAGCCCGACGCCGGCGGTGCGCGCACCCGAAGCAAGTGCTTCAAGCAGTTCCGCGTGGGAATCGTCGAGCACCATAGTGGCCAGCGCCGTCGTCGCCACTGGGCCGGGCACCAACGCAGCGGCCGCCTCCTCGACCATCGCGCAGAGGTCGGCCACGCTGCCATCGGCTCCGCCATGTTCTTCCGGGAGAGCAACGCCGAAGATCCCAAGTTGGGCAAGGCCGTCGTACGGTATGCGCCATCCCCCCGGATCGCCTTGCTCGACGTCCCGCACGGCGTCGACAGACTTGGACCCGGCGGCCCAGCTCCGGACTAGTTCACGCGCAGCAGCCTGGTCATCGGTGATGGCCGCCGAACTGTTCAGAGATTGAGTCGACACCAGCACTCCTACTGTTTGGACGAGAAAACGTTGCTTCCCACTAGAACGTGTTCTAATAGTGCCAGCGTTCGACCGTCAAGTCGACCGCCATCGCTGCAGAACACGCCGGTGCCTACCCGGCTACGAAGTGAGAAATAGGAGATCGGGATGCGTCTCGTTTTCGGCGAGACCGAATCGCTACGGAGTGGCTTGTCGCATGTCTGGAAAGTCTGAGTTGTCATCCGAGATGTCACAATCTGCGGGGCGCACCCCCGGGTCCACAGTGGCTGGCCGGTCCAACACACGACCGCGTCAGGTGATGAACGTGGCCGTACTCGCCGAATCCGAACTGGGCTCCGAAGCGCAGCGCGAGCGCCGCAAGCGCATCCTCGACGCAACCCTGGCGATCGCGTCGAAAGGCGGCTACGAAGCGGTCCAGATGCGGGCGGTCGCGGAGCGCGCCGATGTCGCGGTGGGAACCCTGTACCGGTACTTCCCGTCGAAGGTCCACCTTCTGGTTTCGGCGCTAGGCCGGGAGTTTGAGCGGATCGATGCGAAGACCGACCGTGCTTCGCTGTCGGCGGGCGCCACCGCCTATCAGCGGCTCAGCAT
>CAZCHU010000022.1:0-35516 GCA_964498215.1 uncultured Mycobacterium sp.
TGGATCGCGACCAACCATCCGGGCCGCACCAAGGTCTGGCTACAGAACGGGTTGACCGGCGCCGGTGGTGATTGAACGCCGAGGACGACTAGGGGCCGTCAGCGTCGAGGAGGTCCCGCGGTACGGGCGAATCGGAATTCAGCGCCGAGAACAAGCGCTGCGCGGCGTCGCTGTCCCACACCACGACGGAGCCCGATCCGCTGTCGGTGAAATCGCCGATCGGTACCGTCACCGACGTGATGTCGCCGCGCAACGTCCACGCCAGCCGCGCGAGATCCCACACGCGATCGCCGTCGTCCACCGTGACCGTGTCGCTCGCCGCACGCGCCATCGGATACCAATGCAACGGGTTGAGCAGCACTTCGGGACTGACGGCGCGGTGAACGAGTGCTGACATGAACTCGCGCTGGTGGGTCATCCGGTCGAGATCGGCCCGCGGAGTGGCGCGGCTGCGGACGAACCCCAACGCGGATCGGCCGTCGAGCTTCTGGCATCCGGCGGGCAGCTCGATCCCGGCGAGCGGATCGCTGATGGGTTCGGTGGGGCACATCGTCACGCCGCCGACGGCATCGACCAGGCCGGCGAAACCGGCGAAGCCGATCTCGGCGTAGTGGTCGATGCGTAATCCGGTGGCCTGCTCGATGGTCTGCACGAGCAGGGTTGGGCCACCGATCGTGAAAGCGGCGTTGACCTTGTCGCTGCCATAGTCGGGGATGGGCAGGTAAGAGTCGCGGGGAATCGACACCATCGTCGCTGTGCTGTCCGACCCGAACCCGGGGATGTGCACCATCATGATGGTGTCGGTGCGTGCGGAACCGGCGAAATCTCGGTCACCGCCGGTGGCCAGTTCAGCCTCCTGCTCGGGTGTCAGGCCCACGCGGCTGTCGGAGCCGACCAGCAGCCAGGTGCTGCCGGCGCCCTGCGCGGGCCGTTCCGGATAGTTACTCAACGCCGGTATCCGGGCGAGCGATGAATCCACCCAGACGCCGATGGCGGCGGCGGTAGCACCGAATGCGAGGAGGCACGCCAGCAGAATCCGGCTCCAGCGGCGTCGGCGGCGCGGCCGGCGGGACGCTGGCGGGGGAGGCTGGGTGGTGGGCGGCGGCCTGCGGGCGGGCGGGGGAGGCGGCCGTCGCGGCGGTGGTGGCGCCCGGTGAGGCGGTAAGGGTGCTGCTTGGGGCGGGGGTGGCGGTGGCTGTCGCTGTGATGGTGGCGGATTGGGCGGCCAGGCAGGCCGGTAATTCGGGTCGCGACGGAGGACCTGCGGCGGCGGTTCGCGGCGGTCAGGTGGTCGCCCCGGACGAGGGGGTGGAGCCGGCCCCCGAAAAGGCGGCCGATTGTCGGTCACAGCAAGAATGTACGTGCCCAACCGGGCCGGGCGGTGCACCCCGGCCAGTGGGTCAGCGCAACCAGCCGAGATGACCGGCCAGCAGCGAGTAGCCGACGAAGGCAACCGCGTCGATGAGTGCGTGCGCCAGGATCAGCGGCCACAGCCTTCCGGTGCGCTGCCAGGCATACCCGAAAACCAATCCCATGGCGACATTGCCCAGGCCCGCACCGAACCCCTGGTACAGGTGATAAGCCCCGCGCAGCAGGCTGGAAATCGCCAGGGCCAACCACGGGTTGACCTTCAGCTGCCGCAGCCGGGTGAGCAGGTACCCGACCACGATCACCTCCTCGGCCCACCCGTTGCCGAAGGCCAACAGCAGCAGCATCGGGATGCGCCACCAGGTGTCGGAGAGCTCGGCGGGTTCCACCGAAGCGTTCACACCGAGCACCCGCGCGATCTGGTATAGCCCCAGCCCTGGTACCCCGATGAGCACGGCCAGACCCACTGCACCAAGAACGTCCGGTCGCCAACGGATACGGCCGAGCCCAATCTGTGCAGGGTTGAAACCGCTGCGCCACAACAGGTACACCGCCAGCGCACCCCAAGCCAGCAGCTGAATCAGGCTGGCCAGGTTCAGGCCGAGGTCGATGAGCCCGAACGGCGAACGGCGCGGGTTGAGGGCCACGGTCTGGCCCGACAGGCCAAGTAACACGCCTTCGAGCAGGTGGAGCGTCGCGGTGTACGCGCTCAGGGCGAACGACACCGTCAACACGATGGTGACCTCGATGCGCACAGCACGCCGCTGCGCATAGGTCAGGTCGTCCTCGGGCCCGGTCACCGCAGCAACCGTAGCGGGACCGCGACGCGACGGCTGCGTTCAGGCGCCCCGGGAGCGCAGACCATTCAGAAACGGACACCCCACCAGCACCCGGATCGCCTGGCTCAGCCCGGTGACATCGTCCACCGGCTTAGCGAACGGGAGCCGGACGTCGTGGTCGCCGTCGTCGGCCTCGACCCGCAGCTGAACGCCGTATCGGTCGAGACCCAGTGGCCGCACATGGCCGCGGCGCAGCGCCACGGGAAGCTTTCCGGCCAGCCGCTCAACGAGGTCGCGATGCGCGGACTCCATGTGGCGAAGCCAGCCCGATTCCATGGCGCAGAACGGATCCGGGCGTGCCTCCATCAGGACCTGCGGTGCCACCGAACCAGCGCCGGCCGCGTCGGCCACAACGACCGATTCGATTTCGAGGCGCATGATTTCATGCCGGGCATCCTGTTGTGGTCCGGCGGCGGCATGGCTGCGCCCGGTACAGACCTGCAACAGGGCTGGATTGGGATCGCAGCTGGCGACCACATCGAGCAGCCCTGGTACGGCAGCCGACGGAACACCGTGCAGCCTGCCCTGAATCCACACCAGCGACCGCACGGGCTCACGAAGCGGAAGGGGTGCGTAATCGGCCATCTCGAGCATCGCCGGCACCCCTGAGTTGCCCGCCGCGACGACCAAAGCCGGTGCGGCTCCGTCGGCCGGCACGGTGATCGCGAACGACCCGTCATCGAGCAGGTGATGCACCGGCGTGGGGATCGGTGCGATGCCGTCAATGGCAAGGAGCGCGCCGGTTCCCCGAGCGCACGCGCTACGAATTCGTTCCGCCGTCGTAGGGGCCACTGTCGGTCCTGGAGAGGTCATTCAGCCATCCTCAAAATTAGGGTAGCCTAAGGTAACTAATGAAGGAGGGTCTGCGCAAGGCTCCCGCGCAGCGAAACGGGATGGCGGCACCGAACCGATACGCTGGAGCGGTGCCTGGCATCGCCTATCTCGGCCCCGAGGGAACGTTCACTGAGGCTGCCTTGCGTGCCATCGTCGCCGACGGACTGATACCAGCGACCGACACCGATTTTCCTACCGACGAGCACGTCACACCTATCGCCGCCGACAGCGCCGCCGCCGCATTGGCGGCCGTGCGCTCCGGGGATGCGGATTTCGCCTGCGTGCCGATCGAAAACTCGATCGACGGGTCGGTGCTGTCGACGTTGGACAACCTGGCTACCGGGACGCCGCTGCAGATTTTCGCCGAGTTGACCCTCGATGTGTCCTTCACCATCGCGATCCGGCCCGGAAGCGCCGATTCGGACGTCCGTACCGTCGCCGCGTTTCCCGTCGCCGCCGCCCAGGTCAGGCACTGGTTAGCCGAGCATCTTCCGAACGCACAGCTGGTTCCGGCCAATTCGAATGCTGCGGCAGCGCAGGACGTGGCCGGCGGTAAGGCGGACGCGGCGGTGAGTACCGCGCTGGCTACCCAACGCTACGAGCTGGACTCGCTGGCTGTCGACGTCGTCGACGAACCGAATGCCCGCACCCGGTTCGTACTCGCCGGGTGTCCGGCTCCGCCACCGAAGAGCACCGGATCGGACCGGACCTCGGTGGTGCTGCGGTTGAACAATGTGCCGGGTGCGCTGGCCTCGGCGATGGCCGAGCTCGCCCTGCGCGACATCGATCTCACCCGCATCGAGTCCAGGCCCACCCGCACCGAGCTCGGTACGTACATGTTCTTCCTCGACTTCGTCGGGCACATCGACGACGACTCGGTTGCCGAGGCGCTGCGGGCACTGCACCGGCGCTGCGCCGATGTGCGCTACCTGGGCTCCTGGCCGACCGGTGACCGGGTCGGGGCATCCCCGCCGCCGATGGACGAGGCCCAGTCTTGGCTGAAGCGGCTGCGCGAGGGCAGACAGTGAGCGGGCGGCTGGTGCTGCTGCGGCACGGGCAGACACACGGCAACGTCGAACGCCGCCTGGACACTCGGCCTCCGGGCGCCGAGCTGACCGAGCTCGGTCGTGAACAGGCCCGAGTGTTTGCCCGCACGCTGGTGAGGGCACCTGCCTTGATCGCGCATTCGGTCGCGACCCGGTCCGCACAGACCGCGGTCGAAATCCGGGAGGCAATCAGCCCTGGGCTCAGCCCGGTCCCGATCGGCACTCGTGAGCTCGAAGGCATACACGAAGTCCAGGTCGGTGACCTGGAGAACCGCAGCGACGAGGACGCGCACGAACTATTTCGCGCGGTCTATCAGCGCTGGCACGGCGGTGAACACGGGCTGCCGCTGCCCGGCGGTGAGACCGCGCAGCACGTGCTGGACCGCTACCTGCCGGTGCTGCATCGACTCCGGATGCATTACCTGGACGACGACGCATTCGACGGCGATATCGTTGTCGTCAGCCACGGGGCAGCGATCAGGCTCGTCTCGGCTGTGTTGGCCGGCGTCGACGCTAGCTTCGCTATTGAACATCATCTGGCGAACGCCGAATCAGTTGTGTTGGCCCCGATCACCGAGGGCCGCTGGAGCTGCCTGCGGTGGGGAACCCAGTCGCCACCGTTCGGAAGTACGTCGGCGGCGACGCCCGCCGGAGACAAGGCCGGCTCAGCCCACCCCATGGGCTGATAGTGCGCCCGCTGTGGCCGGGTCGCAGGCACAGCCGACCGCAGCGCAGTCGAGGTGGATTTCATGCTCGCACTCCGGAGTTGCACACCCATCTTCTGTGCACTCGGGACGGCGGAAGGCGTGGTGAATGAGTGCGCCGTGGCAGTGCTCCAGGCCGCGCCGGCAGGTGCGGCATTGACTGGTCATGGGCCATTCATACCATCTGCGGGTGTCGCCATCGGGTATCCGTGCTGGGGGGCGGCTAAGCCCAACCCAACTCGTGCAGCCGGTCGTCGTCGATGCCGAAGTGGTGGGCGATCTCGTGGATCACCGTGACGGCCACCTCGTCGACGACCTCGGCCTCGCTGTCGCACATATCCAACAGCGCCTCACGAAAGATCGTGATGGTATCGGGCAGCGAGCCGCCATACCACGAATCGCGTTCGGTCAACGCGATGCCCTCATAGAGGCCGAGTAATCCGGAGTCATCTGCGTCGCGATCCCGCACGAGGATCACGACGTTGTCGATCGCCGAGGCCAACTCAGTCGGGATGAGGTCGAGAGCGTCGCCGACCAACTCGTCGAACCGTTGCGGTGTCATCCGCACGGCCATGGGTTAGGTACCCGGCGGTGGCGGCGGCAGACCCGGCGGAGGTGGTGGCGGCGGCAGACCCGGCGGAGGTGGAGGCGGGGGCAGGCCCGGCGGAGGTGGGGGCGGGGGCAGCGGTGGACCGTTGAGGAACACGTTGCCGGTGGGCGGCGGTTCCGGCGGAGGAACCTGCTCGGGAGGCGGTGCGCTGTGGACGGCGGGCTGCTGCGGCATGTGCTGCGTTTGGTTGCTCTGGCTGTCGTTGTTGGTCGTCGCGGTCGACGGAGAACCCGTCGAGGATGAGCCAGTCGACGGTGACGACGTGCTGACCGAGAAATCGGGCATCGGGATCGGCTGCGGGTTGAGGCGCTCTTCGGGAATGTCCGGCGGCGGGACGGGCGGTCGACCATTGATCAACAATGGGCCCTTGGCGCTGTTCAGCAGCGTCGACCACCCGCCGTTGCCGAGCGTTGACCCGATGCTGCACGACACCTGATGGCTGCCCGCAGCCCAGCTCGGCAGTGAAACGGTGCTGTAGATGAGCGTCAATGTGGTGTCGCGAAGCTGGATCGGGGCCAGGTAGGCATCCGTCATCCGGGTACAGGCATCTTTGATGAAGGTGTCCTGTTCGGGCTCGGGCGGAAGTGCTCCCGGGAATTTCTCGGCGAGGTTCACCGCACCCGTCACCTCCATGGCGTGCGGGGCGGAGCAGTCGACGGGAATGTCAGTGGGCTGGTTGGTGGCGGGGTCGATTCCCAGGCAGGTTCCGGCCGGCCACACCTTGGACTGGTCGATCTCGGCGACCTTGCCGGTGAAGGCCAACTGCTGATTGTCCGGGCCCGGCAGCTGCAGACCACACAGCATCCGACGTTCGCCCGACTGTTTCCAGGCCCTGTCGCCGGACCACAGCATGCTGACGGTGTACCGGCTGTTGGGATCGAAACGCGCACCCAGATAGCGCTTTACCGCCGCCGCGCATTGTTCCTGGCTGATCTGCTGGATTCGTGCCGCCGACGGGGGTGCCGCGTCGGGCCCGTACTCGCTGCCCGGGAAGGTCCGCATGTCCACCGACTCGGCGACCTCGAAGCGGTGTTCCTCGGAGCAGTCGACGATCTCGGCCGCATCGGGCGTGCGGTCTGGCCAGTTGAGGCAGTTGCCGCTCTTGGCATGGTCGAAGGTGTCGTTGCCCCGAGGGCCGAGTGACACCGCGTTGGCGGTGCGGCTGCCGACGCGGTCGTATTGGGGCAGTGCGGTGAGTAGGCCCGCGATCAGCAGACCGCCGAGCGCAGTGAGCAGCAGGGCGCGGCGGGTCGACTTAGCCGGAGGGCTACGCCACCAACCAGCTTTGGCCAGTGTTGAGCCTTCTTCCGGGCTTTCGGGTGCCTGCGACATCCGCTCCATTGTGACAGGCGTTTGAGGTGCTGTGACGAGTGATGCAGTTGTTGCGTTATGCGGTTGTGTCGGGACTGCGGGCGACCACGTAGGGTTTTGCGCGTGATCGACCTGAAGGTGCTGCGAGAAAACCCTGAGGTCGTGCGTGCATCGCAACGGGCCCGCGGTGAGGATCCGGGGCTCGTCGACACGCTCGCCGCGGCAGACGCCGCGAGGCGAACGGCCATTTCGACCGCCGACACTCTGCGCGCCGAACAGAAATCGGCCAGCAAGCTGATCGGCAAGGCCGCGCCCGACCAGCGTGCCGCTCTGCTGGCCGAAGCCAAGGAGCTGGCCGAACGGGTCAAGGCGGCTGACTCGGCGCGGGCCGAGGCCGAGGCCTCCTTCACGGCAGCCCACCTGGCGATCTCGAACGTCATCATCGATGGCGTGCCGGCGGGTGGCGAAGACGATTTCGTCGTGTTGGACACCGTGGGTGAGCCGCCAGCCATCGAGAACCCCAAAGACCACCTGGAGCTGGGGGAATCGTTGGGGTTGATCGACATGGAGCGGGGCGCGAAAGTGGCGGGTTCGCGGTTCTACTTCCTCACCGGGGCCGGTGCGCTGCTGCAGCTCGGACTGTTCCAGCTTGCAGTGCGCGTCGCCGTGGACAACGGCTTCACCTTGACTATTCCGCCGGTGTTGGTTCGTCCCGAGGTGATGGCGGGCACCGGGTTTCTGGGTGCGCATGCCGACGAGATTTACCGAGTGGAGGGCGATGACCTGTACCTCGTCGGCACCTCGGAAGTGCCGCTGGCCGGCTTCCACGCCGGCGAGATCCTGGACTTGTCACACGGACCCAAGCGCTATGCGGGCTGGTCATCCTGCTTCCGGCGGGAGGCAGGCAGTTACGGCAAGGACACCCGGGGAATCATCCGTGTGCACCAGTTCGACAAGGTTGAGGGGTTCGTCTACTGCAGGCCCGAGGACGCTGAGGCCGAGCATGACCGCCTGCTCGGGTGGCAGCGCGAAATGCTCGCCCATATCGAGGTGCCCTACCGGGTGATCGACATCGCTGCCGGGGACCTCGGCTCGTCGGCGGCGCGAAAGTTCGACTGCGAGGCGTGGGTGCCGACGCAGCGCACCTATCGGGAGCTGACCTCGACGTCGAACTGCACGACGTTCCAGGCTCGTCGGCTTGCGGTGCGCTATCGGGACGAGGACGGTAAGCCGCAGATCACGGCAACACTAAACGGCACGTTGGCCACCACCCGCTGGCTGGTGGCGATTCTGGAGAATCATCAGCAACCGGATGGGAGTGTGCGTGTCCCGGAGTCGCTGGTGCCCTACGTCGGGACCTCGGTGCTCGAACCCGGAAGGAAACCATGACCGAACTGGACATGATCGAATTGGGCGACGACGAACTGCGGACGTGGTTCGGATTCGGTGTGGCTGGCAACTTTGCCGGCCACCTGGAGCAGGCGGGCGAGGCCGCCGACTTCGTGAACGTGGCCACGGAGGGGGCCGCTCCCAAGGGCATCTTCCCGTGGTACGCCCCGGGCCACGACAGCTTCCTCGGCGGGTTCCCGCTGTCCCACGATGCCATCGAGCTTCCCCAGAGTGACACCCCCCTTAACCTGCAGATCGAGCCCGAGGTGGGGCTGGCCTGCCAGGTCAAGTGGGCGGGCGACACCGTGGCAGCGTTGCAGCCGTTCGCCCTCGGGGCCTTCAACGACTGCTCGATCAGACGTCCGAACGCGCCCAAGATAAGCCACAAGAAAAACTGGGGTCCGGCGTCGAAAGGGGTCGCGCGGCAGTTCTTCGACATCGGCGACCTCACCCCCGACGGTCCCACCGCCACGCTGCGACTGCTCTGCCACTTGCGCACCGGTGACGGCCAGATGCACGAGTACGGCGTCGACAGCCCGCTGCTGGGCTATTCCTACTACGGCGAGGTCCTGCTGGACTGGATCGTCGACCGGCTGGCGAACCAGAAGGGTTCGCCGGATACGCCACTCGAGGACGTCGGGGCACTGATGGTTGCCAGTGGGCACCCGACGAAACTGCTCATTGGCATCGGTGCCACCAGATACACCTCGTTGGGCGAGTCGACATACCTGCGGCCCGGTGACGAAGCCGTCGTGCGCGTGTACGACACCGCAAGTGACGCGCACTCCGAGTTGCGCCAGACCGTCTCGTGAGCGGTTCGGTGTCGGGCGGTTAGCCGGATTCCCCCAGCAGTTCAGAGAGCAGCGCGGCAAACTGCTTCGGATGCTCGGGCGTACACGCCGGATCCGGGTACGTTCCGGGCACGTCGAGGGTGACCAGCGTCGACTTCAGGGGCCGCCGCACATCCAATGGCAGCCATCGCCGCAGATCCGAACTACCCCAGATGCGGAACCGTTGTACGAACAGCCCGAGAGGGCTGACGCGGTATCCGCGGATGCTGCGTAACGGGATGATCTTCGAAGTGCCCGAAGGGAAATGATAACGGCGCAGGGTAAGTGCTTCCTGATCCAACTGGATCAGGCCGTCATCGTAGAACCGCGGCGGCGCGCTCACAGCCTGTCCGAACGCAGTTCATGCCCCCTGGCGGTAAGGCATTTACCACTCTGCAAATTCCACTGCCAACCATGCAGGTTGCACGTCAGTGTCGTGCCCTCCACCACGCCGAACTTCGACAGATCGGCTTTCAGATGCGGACAACGACGCTGAATTTCCCAACCCTCCAACGTGATTGAAGCAGAATCGTCGTGAGTTTCGGCAAACCAGCCGTCGGCGTAGGCAATCCGCTCGGCAGTCAGGCATTTGAAGAACGTGTACAGGTACTCGTTGTAGCCTCCGACCCGCCAGGCCTTGAAGCGGGTGGACAGAAATATCGTGTTCACCCAGTCGGGCTCCTGATCGCGAATGACCGTCCGCACCAGCGCAGGATCGATCGCGAAGCCGTAGCGGAACTTCTCGTCCGGAATCACTTCACGCACAGTACGTTTCGGGAAGTCCAGCACAACGGTTTCGGGATGGTCTCCGTACCCCATACGTATCTCGACCGGGTACCCGATGCCGTCGCAGATCTGATCGCTGGCCAGCATGATCGGCTCGAACAACGCGCGTAGGGGCTCCAGCAGCGGCTGGCCGGCCGAGTCGGCCCAGCCGGCCTTCTCGGCCGCCAGTACCGGCGCCATCCGGTCGGCATAAGCGGCTATGTAGTCGGCTTTGCCGGTGGTGAAGATCGAACGGACGTCGTCGTCCGGGATCGGGTGGGTGAGTGAATTCAGTTGTGAACCATCGAAATCGGCGGCCGATCCGGGAATCATCAGCAGACCGCGGTCATGGCCGTGCGCCTGCATCTGCTCCAGGAAGACCACCTGGTCAGGAAAAATGTTGGCCGGATCGTTCTGGTCGTCGTTGAGGTGACGAAGTTCGTCGTCGAGGAAACAGGGCGGGCCGGCCGATGGGATAACCCAGGTCGCACCGACCTGGGTGATGTACTGCCGGCAGCGATCCATTTGGCGCTGGCGTTTCTGAACCCCGAACGCCTCCTTGGCTCGGGCGGGCATGTCGTAGACCATCGGAAACCAGATCGCCCCGGAGTACTGCAGCATGTGGACATCGACCTGACCGAATTCGGCTTCCAGGATCTCGAGATCCACCGGCCGCGCGTCGTTCATGTTGAACAGGGTGGTGACACCGTCGGAGACCACCAGGCCGGAGTCGCCGATCGGGCCGTCGGCCGGAGCGCGCAGAGCGATGATCATCACATCCAGATCGCCCTTGGGCCCGCTCACCCGATGTTTCACCGAATCGGTTGTTTCGAAGAACCGGTGGAATCCCAGCTTCTCGAGCTCGCGCCGCAGGTCGGGCACCGGGAAATCCGGTAGCAGGACCACGGCGTCCTTATTGACGTGCTCGCGCAGGTTCCGCGGGTCGAAATGGTCCTTGTGCAGATGGGACACATAGAGGTAGTCCACGTCGCCGAGGGCCGTCCAGTCCAGCCCGCTGTTGTCGGGGAACGGGAACCACGAGGCGAAGTACGCCGGGTTGACCCACGGATCGCACAAGATGCTGCCGGCCTGGGTATCGATGCGGAAACCGGCGTGCCCGATGCTTGTGACCTGCACAGACATCCCCTCTGTTGGCTGTTTGTTCGTCGTTCAGCTTAGCGGGGGGCGGTGGGCCCGTCGTTGCGGCGAAGTCGGTAGTTCGCGATGTGCTCGCGGATGGGGGCCGGCGCACTACGCTGGCAGCTGTGGAACCGGTATACGGCACAGTCATCCAGCTCGCGCGGCTGGCCTGGCGGATCCAGGGCTTGAAGTTCACCGTCACCGGGGTGGAGAACTTGCCACGCACCGGTGGGGCGGTGATCGCGATCAACCACACCAGCTACTTCGATTTCACCTTCGCCGGCCTGCCCGCTTATCGACAGCACCTCGGGCGCAAAGTGCGGTTCATGGCGAAGAAAGAGGTGTTCGACCACAAGCTGACCGGTCCGATCATGCGTCGCCTGCGCCACATCGAGGTCGACCGAAACGACGGTGCGGCCTCCTACGAGGAGGCCTGCCGCAAGCTCGCCGACGGCGAGTTCGTCGGCGTCTACCCGGAGGCCACGATCAGCCGCAGCTTCGAGATCAAGCAGTTCAAATCGGGTGCCGCACGCATGGCGATCGCTGCTGGAGTCCCGATCGTGCCGCACATCGTGTGGGGCGCCCAGCGCATCTGGACCAAGGGTCATCCGAAGAAGCTGGGGCGGCCGAAGGTCCCTATCTCGATTGCGGTGGGTAAACCCATCGAACCGACGCTGCCCGCTGCGGAACTGACCGCACTCCTGCATTCCCGCATGCAAAGCCTGCTGGAACAGGTTCAGGACGATTACGGTCCACATCCGCCGGGCGAGTTCTGGGTGCCCCACCGGCTCGGTGGCGGCGCTCCCACACTGGCAGAGGCCAACCGGATGGATGCCGACGAAGCGGCCGCGAAGGCTGCGCGGCGCGCCGCAGCTCCCGAACCGGACAACGGATCTGCCGAGACGCCGGGGTAGGCCGCATGGAACCGGTTTTCCGCACGCTTGAAATCGCGGCGAAACTGGCCGTCAGGTCCACTGGTGCACAGATCACGTATCGGGGGCTGGACTGCATCCCGGCCGCCGGAGGCGGGGTCGTCGCGATCAACCACACCGGCTACCTCGACTTTCTGCCCGCCGCGTTGGCCGCCAACCACCGCGGGCGTCGTATGCGCTTCATGATCAAGGCGGAGATGAGCCAGGTGAAGCCGGTCGGCTGGTTGATCCGTCACACCGCAACGATCACCGTGGACCGACAGGCCGGTGCAGGCGCCTACGCAGCTGCGGTGGACGCGTTACGAGGCGGTGAGCTGGTCGGTGTGTATCCGGAAGCGACCATCAGCCGGAGTTTCGAGCTCAAGGAGTTCAAGACCGGCGCAGCACGGATGGCGCTGGAGGCGGGAGTGCCGATCGTGCCGCTGATCGTGTGGGGAGCGCAGCGCATGTGGACCAAGGATCATCCGAGAGCGCTGGGGCGCAACAAGTTACCTATCACGGTCTCGGTCGGCGAGGCGATCGCGCCGACCGGCACGGTCGCCGAGCTATCCACGGCACTGCGATCGGAGATGACCGAGCTGCTGCACGCCGCGCAGGACAGCTACCCGCAGCCGGCGGGGGCGTTTTGGCTGCCACGGCGTCTCGGTGGCGCCGCGCCAACTCCGGACGAGGCGGTTCGTCTCGATGAGGCGGAATTGGCCGAGCGAGCCCGCCGGAGGGGCGAGCGCCGGTGATGCCCGCTGCGCAGGGGCCCGGTCAGAAACCGGCCCTCATCGCCACCGATGTCGATGGCACTCTGTTGGACGATAACGAGCAGATCAGCCCCAGAACCCGGGCTGCGGTGCGGGCTGCCGTGGACGGGGGAACCCAGTTCGTGCTGGCCACCGGCCGCCCGCCGCGATGGGTTAGGCCCATCGTCGACCAGTTGGGTTTTCCCCCGTTGGCGGTGTGCGCCAACGGCGCGGTGATCTATGACCCATCGGCGGATCGGATCGAGTCGGTACGCACGTTATCTGCCGATGTTCTCGGTGAGCTGGCCGAGATCGCCACTCGGTTGATCCCGGGAAGTGGCTTGGCTGTCGAGCGGGTGGGGCGCAGCGCTCACGACGCGGCCACGCCGCAGTTCGTCAGCTCTCCGGGGTACGAGCACGCGTGGCTCAACCCCGACAACACCGAGGTTTCGATTGAGGACCTGCTCAGCGCCCCGGCGGTCAAGCTGCTCATCCGCAAGGCGGGGGCGCGCAGCGCGGATATGGCTGCGGAGTTGGCTAAGCACGTCGGGATCCTGGGGGACATCACCTACTCCACCAACAACGGTCTGGTGGAGATCATGCCGCTCGGGGTGAGCAAGGCTACCGGCGTCGAGGAGGTAGCCCACCCGCAGGGAATCCCTGCGGCCGAGGTCGTGGCGTTCGGAGACATGCCCAACGACGTGCCAATGCTGAGCTGGGCGGGCATTGGCGTGGCGATGGGAAACGCCCATCCCGACGCGATCACCGCCGCTGACGAGGTGACCGCCACCAACGTCAAAGACGGTGTGGCGCGTGTGCTCGAGCGGTGGTGGTTGTAAGGCCGCGGCGGGTCTGCCGAGGCAGGTCAAACCGGGTTGATCGGCGGGGTGAATCGCTCCAGCTGGATTGGCGCGAGATCGGCTGGTGTCGCAGGCAATTCGACGGGTATGCCGTCGAAGACACGCGTCACTCGGCCCGTCTCACGATTGAAGTTGAGGGTTCCGTGCTGAAAATTTTGCACGATCCACAGGGGCGCGGAGATCTCGGCGCTGGTCGGCAGGCCCAGCGCACCTCGCTCGAACCCGAGTGCGCCCCAGGCCCGGTAGAGCTCTCCGGTGATCGGCTTGGCTCCGGTTTCCGGAGACCAGTACATCGCTCCTCTTTCGAAGGTGACGTAGCGTGTCGGCCCCTGTCCCGAGGATTCCGGTGAGGTGGGGCCTCCCAGGTAGCTGTTCATGCCGCCCAGGGCTTCCCATTGCGCGAAGATTGCTCCGCCGCGAAGCGATTCGGCCAACTGCGCGGGGCCCGGCGGATCGTTGAATCGGGCCGCAATGTCGCGGATCTGGCCCATCAACGCGTAGGCGGCCGTACCGGGGCACTCGGTGTTGCCGACGTCGCGGTGGGTGAAGATCGTCGGAAGCACCGGCGATGCTCCGAACGGGAACTTGGTGAAGGAGCCCCCTTCGGAGGGGAGCACGACCGAGGCCAGTGGGTCGACCCCGGACTGGCCCAGCACCCAGCCGAGCAGTCTCGCGGTGGTGCGCAATTGAATCGGAGTAGGGGGCACCGTGTCGAAGTTGCCGAGCATTGCGACACCCCAGGTGTTGTGGTTGAAGCCGCCGGTGTGTGCGCCTTCGACGGGTCTGGTCATCCCGCCGGCCCTGCCCTCGAACACCTGTCCGTACTTGTCCACCATTGCGTTGTAGGCGATGTCGCACCAGCCCAGGGTGCGGGTGTGGTACTCGTAAATCGACCTGACGATCCCGGCCGAGTCTTCAGGCGCGTAGTCATTGCTTCCGGCGGTGTGGTGCACGACACCGGCCTGGATTCTGTTGTCGTATCGGGGTTCCCCGCAGCGCATCGCTTCGTCGGCACCCCACTGTGCGCGGTTGATGATGTGCGGGGGCTGCCCCGGCGGAGCGGCAGCGCTGGGTAGCGGCAGCAAGTCCGCCGGCGCCTCGGGCGGACTGATCAGGACTGCGGTGATGTTCTGTCCGAACGGCTGCTCCACGTTGGCGGGCACGTAGCCCAATGGCGGCCTGTCGTCGGTTCGCGCAGGGTCTTCTGCGGCCGCGGGCCCGGTGGCCGGCGCATCGGGGGGGCGGGTGACGGCGATCTGCACGGTGGTGGTGCGTCCGACGAAAAGGGGGACGGTACCGCGTAGACCTCCCGGACGGTCGGGCCCGACGCCCTCGAGTCGTTCGGTTTCGTACCAAGGGCCCCAGGACCCGTCGTTGCTCCTGGCGCGCACGCGGGCGGTTGTGCCGGTGAGGTCTTCTGAGGTCAGCGCCACCATCGAGAACGGGGTCTCCTGGTGGATCTCGCGGATGGTCTCGCCGCCACCCAGTCCCGCCAGCGGTTGCTGTGTCACCTCCGGGCTGATCGCCGCCGGTCGGGGGGCATCGCTGGGCGTGCCGGTGAGCGCCCAGGGCAGGAGCACCGCTGTCGCCGCCAGCGCGGTAAACAGTATTGACGGCGCGGAACGGCGATACAGCACGGACTGATGTTACGTATGTGTCGGATGTTACGTGTGTTTCGACACGGCCCTATGTCCGACCAAATTACGTCGGACTAGATCTGGTTGGACATACCTGCAACGGCACCGCAGAGCAAGCTTGCGCTTCTGCGGTGCCGTTCGGTGACAGGACTATTCGGGGATGGGGAGAGGTTATGCGCCGGGCTCGGCCACCGCTTCGGCAGCTCCGAGGGCGGCTTCAGCCTCCCCGACAGTGCCGGCCGCGGTCGCGATGGGTGCGGCGGCCGCCGCCGCGGGCGCCGCTGGCTGGACCGCCGACATGATCGCCGGCATCACAATGCCCTTGAGCAGGTCGATCGCCTCGCCGGCCCCCAACTGGTTAGCGGCGCTGGTCAGATCGCCGAGTAGGCCGCCACTGCTCGTGGTGACCGGGGCGGCTAACGACGGATCGCCCAGCAGTGGGTAGCCGCCCAGGGCCGGGTCCAGCCCGATCGGGGCGGAAATCGGGACCTCGCCGGTGATGGGCAGCCCCGAGGTCGAGAGCGGGGCTGCGCCCAGCGTGGAGTCGGTGAGCCCCGGTGCGGTCAGGCTGGGTGTCGTCAGGCTCGGTGTGGTCAGTGACGGCGTAGTGAGGCCCGGCGTGGTGACGCTGGGGGTGGTGACGCTCGGCGTGCTGACGCCCGGCACGGTCAGTCCCGGTGAGGCGAGTCCGGGATCGGTCAGAGACGGCGCCGCGCCGGTGGGGCTCGTCAGCGCTGGGTTGGTCAGCGCGGGATTCGCGAGGCCAGGATCGGTGAGTGCGGGCGCTCCGGCCAGGTTCGGCATGCCCAGCCCCGGCGTTCCCAGTCCCGGCGAGACCGCGGTCGGCGCGCTGGTGCCCATACCGGTCGGCAGCGGCGGCAAGTTGATGCCGAATTGGGAAAGGCCCTGCGAGAGGGCGGAGATCAACTCGCCCGGCAGGTCCATGATGCTCGCGGCCGGCACGAACTCGCGGTGCTGCGGAGCCCCGTCGGGTGCGGCGGACAACTCGGAAACGGCAGCAATAGCGACAGGACTCGCGACCGCCAGAGCGGCGACTGCGCTCAAGGCTGTCGAGAGCCGGCGTCGACGTCGGTTCGGCACGGAAGTCTCCTCAATACATGGACGTAGAAAATCGGCTGACCAATAGCGGCTGCCTGTGCGTAGTTCTTCGTACGGCTCGATGGTACTGATGTGACTAGTGGTGCCAGAGGGGCGAGATGGAATCGTGAGCAAACTGCGACCTGCGCGGCTCGGTCAAGTCGGGGCTGGTTCTCGTGGTCGGATACCCTTGCTGCCGATGATCTCTCCTGATCCCCGTGGCCCCTTCGACCTCTTCGTCGTCGGCTCGGGATTCTTCGGCCTGACGATCGCCGAGCGCGCGGCGACACAGTTGGGCAAGCGGGTTCTCGTCCTGGAACGGCGCCGGCACATCGGTGGCAACGCCTACTCCGAACTCGAGCCTGAAACGGGTATCGAAGTGCACCGCTACGGTGCGCACCTCTTTCACACCAGCAATCAGCGGGTGTGGGATTACGTCCGCCAGTTCACCGAGTTCACCGGTTATCAGCACCGCGTGTTCGCGCTCCACAAAGGGCAGGCCTACCAGTTCCCGATGGGCCTGGGCCTGGTGAGCCAGTTCTTCGGTCGGTGCTTCACCCCAGACGAGGCGCGCGCGCTGATCCAGGAACAGGCCAGCGAGATCGATACCGCCGACGCGCAGAATCTCGAAGAAAAGGCAATCTCCCTGATTGGCAGGCCCCTGTACGAGGCCTTCGTCAAGGGCTATACGGCCAAGCAGTGGCAGACCGACCCCAAGGAACTCTCGGCGGCCGTCATCAATCGGCTGCCGGTCCGGTACACCTTCGACAACCGCTACTTCAATGACACCTATGAGGGTCTGCCCGTCGATGGCTACACAGCGTGGCTGGAGAACATGGCCGCCGATGACCGCATCGATGTACGACTGGAGACCGACTGGTTCGATGTCGGTGATCAGTTGCGAGCGGCAAACCCTGCGGCCCCGGTGGTGTACACCGGTCCACTCGATCGCTACTTCGACTACACCGAGGGGCGGCTGGGCTGGCGCACGCTGGATTTCGACCTCGAGGTGCTGCCGACCGGAGACTTTCAGGGCACGCCGGTGATGAACTACAACGACCCTGAGGTTCCCTACACCCGAATCCACGAGTTCCGGCACTTCCATCCGGAACGGTCGTATCCGACGGATAAGACGGTGATCATGCGTGAGTACTCACGATTCGCCGACGATGATGACGAGCCGTACTACCCGATCAACGCCGAGTCGGACCGAAAGGTCCTCGCCGCCTACCGCAGGCGGGCCCGGGCGGAGACGAGCTCATCGAAGGTGCTGTTCGGGGGCCGCCTGGGCACCTATCAATACCTGGACATGCACATGGCGATCGCCAGCGCGCTGAACATGTACGACAACGTCCTCGCGCCGCACTTCCGCGACGGTACGCCGCTGGCCGCCGATGAAACATGAACCCGAAAATGAAAGTAGTGGACTATGAGTGACATCCCGTCCGGTGCGCTCCAGTCCGGGCAGTCGCGGGCGGTGAGTCTGCTGGCCCGCGTTATCCTGCCGCGGCCCGGGGAGCCGCTCGATGTCCGAAAGCTCTATATCGAAGAGTCGGAAACCAACTCCCGACGTGCCCATCCGGCGACCCGCACCGAACTCGAGATAGGGCCCGAGTCGGAGGTCTCGTTCGCCACCTACTTCAACGCCTTCCCGGCAAGTTACTGGCGCCGCTGGTCGACACTGCAGTCGGTGGTGCTGCGCGTCGAGTTGACCGGAAGCGGGCGGGTCGACGTCTACCGCACCAAGGCGACAGGCGCCCGTATCACCGTCAGCGGAGATTCGTTCTCGAGCGAGGACCGGGATTGCGCCGTGGTGGAGTTCGACATAGAACTGGACCCGTTCGAAGACGGTGGCTGGATCTGGTTCGATATCACCACCGACACCGCGGTCACGCTGCGAAGCGCAGGATGGTACGCACCGGTGCCGGCGCCCGGTCGGGCCCACGTTGCGGTCGGAATCCCGACTTTCAATCGGCCTTCTGATTGCGTCAACGCGTTGGCAGTGCTCACTTCGGATCCTCTGGTGGACAAGGTGATCGGAGCGGTGATCATCTCAGACCAGGGGACCAGGAAGGCCATGGATCACCCCGGTTTCGCCGCAGCGGCAGGCGCGCTCGGCGACCGACTCTCGGTGCACGATCAGCCCAACCTGGGCGGCTCCGGCGGCTACAGCCGGGTGATGTACGAGGCGCTGAAGAACACCGACTGCGAGCAGATCCTATTCATGGACGACGACATCCGTATAGAGCCGGATTCGGTGCTGCGGGCATTGGCGATGAACAGGTTCGCCAAGACGCCGACGCTGGTCGGTGGGCAGATGCTGAATCTGCAGGAGCCGTCACACTTGCACGTGATGGGTGAGGTCGTCGATCAGGCGAACTTCATGTGGACCAACGCACCCAACACCGAGTACGACCACGATTTCGCCAAGTATCCGCTGGTCGACGAAACCGAGCGCAGCAAGCAACTGCACCGGCGCATCGACGTCGACTACAACGGCTGGTGGATGTGCATGATCCCGCGGCAGGTGGCAGAGGAGTTGGGTCAGCCACTGCCGTTGTTCATCAAGTGGGACGACGCCGACTACGGCTTGCGTGCGGCCGAGCATGGCTACGGCACAGTGACGCTTCCCGGCGCCGCGATCTGGCACATGGCCTGGAGCGATAAAGACGACGCCATCGATTGGCAGGCCTACTTCCACCTACGCAACCGCTTGGTCGTCGCCGCCCTCCACTGGGATGGCAACGCTGGGGGCCTGCTGCGCTCGTCGATCAAGGCCACGCTGAAACATCTTCTATGTCTTGAGTATTCGACGGTGGCGATTCAGAACAGGGCGATGGCGGATTTTCTGGCCGGTCCGGAACACATCTTCTCCATTCTTGAGTCCGCGCTGCCCGACGTGCGCGCGATGCGCGAGGACTATCCGGATGCCGTGGTGTTGCCGACGGCAACCGCATTACCGCCACCTTCAGGAAAGAGTCGCCGGGCGGTGAAGATCCCGACCTCCAAGCCCGCCATAGCGATTCGGCTACTGCGTGGAGTGGCGCATCAGCTCGGCAGGCATGACCCGACCCATCATCGGCGGCCCGAACTCAACGTTGCCACCCAGGACGCCCGTTGGTTTCTGCTCTGTCAGGTCGACGGTGTCACCGTGACAACCGCGGACGGCCGCGGTGTGGTTTACCGCCAACGCGACCGAGCCAAGATGTTCGAGTTGCTGCGCACATCGATGCGCCAGCACGTTCTGCTGGCCCGCAGGTTCAACCGGATGCGCCGCGTGTATCGCAACGCGCTGCCGGAACTGACGAGTACCAAGCGCTGGGAGGCCGTGCTGAACTCCGGTGAGCAGCGGGTAGTGGAATCCGCTGATGGCTGAGCCCACTGCGCCACCCGCCGGTGAGGACCTGGCCCTGGTGACCATTCAATCGGCACTTGCCGACCGCCCCGGTGTGCTGACCGGTGCGCGCGGGCTTTCACACTTCGGGGAACACAGCATCGGATGGCTTGTGCTCGCAGCGATCGGCGCGCTGGTGTGTCCGGGCCGCCGCCGGCAATACCTGGCCGCAGGCGCAGGTGCGTTTCTGGCGCACGCCTGCGCCGTGGTCATCAAACGTGTGGTGCGCCGACAGCGCCCGCACCATCCCGCGATCGCGGTCAATGTGGGCACACCGAGCCGGCTGAGCTTTCCGTCCGCACATGCCACCTCCACCACCGCGGCGTCGCTGCTGCTGGCGCGGCCCACCGGCCTACCGCTGCCGTTGCTGCTGATCCCGCCGATGGCGCTGTCCCGCTTGGTTCTCGGGGTCCACTACCCCAGCGATGTTTTCACCGGAGTCGCGGTCGGGGCGGTGGTGGCCAAGGTGGTGGGCAAGGTGACCGACGGGGTCGAGGAAAGGCGGTCATGATGAGCGCTCGCACGGAGAGTGGACGATCATGAGCACATCCCAGGTCAGCCAGGACGCCGACCAGACCGCTGGCCCGCCGAGAAATCTGCCCGCGGGGATCATCAAGGCCGTTCGGCCTCGTCAATGGGTGAAGAACGTCCTGGTCTTCGCCGCGCCGGTGGCCGCGCTTGGCGATGACCGCTACGCCTACGACTACCGCGAAGTGCTGGTCAAGGTGCTCATCGCGTTCGTCGTCTTCAGCCTGGCCGCGTCGTCGGTCTACCTGATCAACGATGCGCGTGACGTCGAAGCCGACCGTGCCCACCCGACCAAACGGTTCCGCCCGATCGCGGCGGGGGTGGTGCCGGCCTGGCTGGCGTATTGGCTGGCGGTTCTCTTGGGAGCTGCGTCACTGGCGATCTCGTGGTTGGTCACCCCGAATCTGGCGCTGGTCATGGTCATCTACATCAGCATCCAATTGGCCTACTGCTTCGGGCTCAAACATCAGGCGGTCATCGACATCTGCATAGTGTCGTCCGGTTTCCTGATCCGCGCGATCGCCGGCGGCGTTGCGGCCAATGTACCGCTGTCGCAATGGTTCCTGTTGATGATGGCGTTCGGGTCGTTGTTCATGGCGGCCGGAAAGCGTTACGCCGAACTGCAGTTGGCCGAACGGACCGGGGCCAAGATCCGTAAGTCCTTGGAGAGTTACACCAGCTCGTACCTGCGCTTCGTGTGGACATTGTCTGCGACGGCGCTGGTGCTGTGCTACGGACTGTGGGCCTTCGAACGCGACGCGACCGGTGGTACATCGTGGTTCGTGATCTCCATGGTCCCGTTTACCGTCGCGATCCTGCGCTACGCCGTCGACGTCGACGGAGGTATGGCAGGTGAGCCCGAGGAGATCGCTCTCAAGGACCGAGTGCTACAGCTGCTGGCGTTGGCTTGGATCGGAACCATCGGTGCCGCAGTCTTCCTCAGTTGAGCAGCGCCTGCCCGCCAGCACGGCCGTGGACCGCCTGAGCGAGGCGGTGGCGGGCCGGCTGGCCCGATGGCCGGCCTTTCCCTACGACATTTCGGCCCGCATCAGTCTTTGGGCGAGCGTGACGGTGGTATCGGCGCTGTTCGCTTGGGGTGCCTGGCAGCGACGCTGGATCGCCGACGATGGCTTGATCGTGTTGCGTACCGTGCGAAACCTCCTGGCGGGCAACGGTCCTGTCTTCAACGCCGGGGAGAGGGTGGAAGCCAACACCTCCACGGTCTGGTCGTACCTGATCTATTTCGGTGGGTTGGTCTCCGGTCCCGCACGGCTCGAGTACGTCGCACTGGTGTTCGCGTTGGTGCTCAGCGTGCTTGGTGTGGCACTGCTCATGCTCGGGGCCGCGCGACTGTACGCGCCAAGCCTGGTGGGCCGGCGCGCGCTGCTACTTCCCGCGGGTGCGTTGGTATACATCGCGGTGCCGCCGGCCCGGGACTTCGCCACCTCCGGTCTGGAAAACGGTTTGGTGCTCGCCTATCTGGGCCTGCTGTGGTGGATGATGGTCTGTTGGTCGCAAGCGCTGCGGGGTCAGGAGACATCTCGAACCTCGCGGACGTTCGACGGGGCATTGGCGTTCGTCGCTGGGCTCAGCGTGCTCGTGCGGCCCGAACTCGCGCTCATTGGTGGTCTCGCGCTGATCATGATGGTGGTCGCGGCACCCGATTGGCGGCGACGTGCGCTGATCATCGGCGTGGGCGGACTGCTTCCGGTGGCCTATCAGATTTTCCGGATGGGGTACTACGGCCTCCTCTTTCCTGGCACCGCATTGGCCAAGGATGCTTCTGGATCCAAATGGGAGCAGGGCTTCGTCTACCTCGCCAACTTCAACCAGCCCTACCTGCTGTGGGCCCCCGCGATTCTGATGGTCGGCCTGGCGGCTATGGTCATGCTGCTGCGCGGCCGGCCGGCGTGGGTAAATCGCCAGGCACCACCGGAGTCCGGATGGCCGGCCCGGGTGGTGCAGAGCCCACCGGCGGTAGTTGCCTTCATTCTGGTCAGCGGGTTTCTGCAGGCGGTGTACTGGATCCGCCAGGGTGGCGACTTCATGCATGGCCGGGTGCTGCTCACGCCGTTGTTCTGCCTGTTGGCTCCCGTCGCGGTGATCCCTCTCACGTTGCCGGACCGGTCGCGGATGGCCCGCGGAGCGGGTTACCTCTATGCCGGTGCCACCACCGTCCTCTGGCTGGCGGTGGCGGGCTGGGCGTTATGGGCGGCCAATTCGCCGGGGATGGGTAAAGATGCCACCCGGGTGACCCACACGGGCATCGTCGATGAACGCCGGTTTTACGCACAGGCGACCGGGCATGCGCACCCGTTGACCGCCGCTGACTACCTCGATTACCCACGGATGCGGGCTGTCATCGCCGCGATACAGAACACTCCCGACGGTGCCCTGCTGCTGCCGGGGGGCAACTATGACAGCTGGGATGTGGTGCCGGCGATTCCGCCTCCGCCCGATGCCCCACCGCTGCCCTCACAGAACCGAAGGGGTCCGCACACCGTCTTTTTCACCAATCTCGGCATGCTGGGTATGAACGTCGGTCTCGATGTCAGGGTGATCGATCAGATCGGCTTGGCAAATCCCCTGGCCGCGCACACCGCGCGAATCGAAGATGGCCGGATTGGGCACGACAAGAACCTGTTCCCCGATTGGGCGGTGGCCGAGGGCCCATTCTTGAAGACGCCGCCCTACATTCCGACGTATCTCGATGAGGACTGGATCACGCAGGCGGAGGCGGCGCTGAAGTGTCCCGAAACCGAGGCGGTGCTGTCGGCGATCCGGGCCCCGATGGGACCCAGACGGTTTTTCTCGAATCTCGTGAACGCTGTACAGTTCACCGGCTACCGCATCGACAGAGTGCCGTTGTATGAGCTCGCGCGGTGTGGTCTGCCCATACCAGAGCCGCTCGACCCGCCCTATACCGGACTGCCCCCCACGGGGCCTTGAATCGCACGCGACTTGCTGGCGGGCAGGGTTTTCTGGTTTCGTAACGTTGCGACCACGTCCGGTAGATAGAACGTGTGATGGGACCGCGAGCGGTTTCGCGGCCACGAGTAGAGCACCACAACGCTGTGGTCGACCAAGCGGACTCCAGTTGGTCTAGCTGGCCCGTTGTTTTCACGAAAGATTGGACTGACAAAGCATGAAGCGCTTTCCAGGGCTGCGTAGTGCAGCGAAAAGCCTGTGTCGGCGGCTCACGGTGGCAGCCGTAGCGGCAGCAGTGATACCGGGCCTGATCAGCGCCGTCGGCGGGTCGGCGACCGCGGGAGCTTTTTCTCGTCCGGGTCTGCCGGTTGAGTACCTGATGGTGCCCTCTGCCGGGATGGGCAGGGACATCAAGGTGCAGTTCCAGAGCGGCGGCCCCAACGCCCCAGGGGTCTACCTGCTTGACGGTCTGCGTGCGCAGGATGACTTCAACGGCTGGGACATCAACACCTCGGCGTTCGAGTGGTACCTCGACTCCGGTCTCGCAGTGATCATGCCGGTAGGCGGGCAATCCAGCTTCTACAGCGACTGGTACAAACCCGCCTGTGGCGACGCGGGGTGCACTACCTACAAATGGGAGACATTCCTGACCAAGGAGTTGCCTGCCTACCTGGCCGCCAACAAGGGTGTCGACCCGACCCGCAACGCTGCAGTCGGCCTGTCGATGGCAGGTTCGACCGCGTTGACGCTGGCGATCTACCACCCCAATCAGTTCCAGTACGCGGGCTCGCTGTCGGGCTTCCTGAACCTGTCCGAGGGCTGGTGGCCGATGCTGGTCAACATTTCGATGGGTGATGCGGGCGGCTACGACGCCGACGACATGTGGGGCAAGACCGAGGATCCCAACAGTGCGTGGGAGCGCAACGACCCGATGGTCAACATCGGCAAGCTGGTCGCCAACAACACCCGCATCTGGGTTTTCTGCGGCAACGGCAAGCCCTCTGAGCTCGACGCGGGCTCCAGTTCGGGCAACCTGTTCAACGCGAAGTTCCTCGAGGGCTTCACGTTGCGCACCAACAAGACCTTCCAGGAGGAGTACATCGCTGCGGGCGGTAAGAACGGTGTGTTCAACTTCCCGTCCAACGGCACGCACAGCTGGGGCTACTGGGGCCAGCAGCTCCAGCAGATGAAGCCCGACATCCAGCGGGTGCTGGGTGCAGTGCCGCAGCCCTCGGCACTGCCGGCGCCAGCTGAAGGAGCGGCGGAGGCGGCCGAGTCGGCGACGAACGGCGGCTAACCACCCCTCAAGCGCTACTGCGCAGGACGATATTGACGGCGGTGGCCCATTCGGGTCACCGCCGTCAATCGCTTTACCCCCTGCTCGTCGCGGTGATGTGATTCACTACTTTGCGGTAGACCGGACAGACAGCGGACAGGTATAGCCACGCAGTGATGCGGCCCGGTGGTTGGCACGACTGGTTGAGCGATATGCGAAAGATGAGGTGGAGCCAATGCGCGCGTTGACTCGAATGATGGCGGCCGCGATGTTGGCCGTCGCGCTGTGGTCGGTGGGTGCAGTGTCCTCGCCGAATTGGATGCATCCGTGGATGCCCGGCACGCCGACCGCCAACGCTCAGGGCGTCGAGTTCCTGATGGTGCCCTCGGCGGCCATGGGGCGCGATATTCCGGTCGCTTTTCAGGGAGGCGGACCGCACGCGGTCGTTCTGTTGGATGCGTTCAACGCCGCACCTGACGTCAGCAACTGGGTGACTGCGGGCAATGCGATGAACACGCTCGGCGGACGGGGCATCTCGGTGGCCGCCCCTGCTGGCGGAGCGTGGAGCATGTACACGAACTGGGAACAGGACGGCAGCAAGCAGTGGGAAACGTTCCTGGCCGACGAGCTGCCCAATTGGCTTTCCGCGAACAAGGGCCTGGCTCCCGGCGGACACGGCATCGTCGGGGCTGCTCAGGGCGGTACCGGCGCCCTGACGATGGCGGCGTTCCACCCCGGACGCTACCGGTACGCCGGCTCGATGTCGGGGTTCCTCTACCCGTCATCGACTGCGCTCAACGGCGCCATCACCGCCGGCATGGCGCAGTTCGGCGGGGTGAACACTCAGGCGATGTGGGGGGCCGCGCAGCTGGGACGGTGGAAGCTCCACGATCCGTATAGGCACGCCCAATTGCTGGTGGACAACAACACCAGGATGTGGGTCTACAGCCCGACGACGACCACCTGCAGTGATCCGCCGGCGATGATCGGCTACTGCGCTCAGGCTCAGGGCAGCAACCGCAGCTTCTATCAGCATTACCGCGAGATCGGCGGAGTCAACGCCCACTTCGGTTTCCCGAACTCGGGCAATCACGATTGGGGTTCATGGAGTGCGCAGCTGGCCGCCATGTCGGGTGATCTGGTCGCGTCCATCGGGTAGGCGCCTGCTGGGCCGACGCACCGGCAGCCGGTACGTTGGAGATATGCAGAACGGGTCGAGGTCGGCGATGACGGGGATGGCGGGTGCATCGCTGCTGCTCGTTTCGTCGGCGGCCTGGCTGACGGGCTGTTCGCCCAGCGACCAAGCGGTAATGCGTCTCGGATCGGAGATGGATGCCACACCAGTGCATGGTCGGTCTGGTGGTGAGGCGACGGGGCCCGCGCAGTCTGGTACCCAGTCCAACGCGCTGGTCGTCACTCCGCGGCAGCGTGCCTACCTGGACGGACTCGATGCGTCCGGATTGACGCCGTCCAGTGAGCTGAGCGCGTTGAGTATCGGCTCCTACGTCTGTCACGCGTATGCCGCCAAACACAACGATCAGGCGGTGCGAGATTTCGTCACGCCCTTGGTTCGCGACGACCTCGTGGATTCCGACAACCACGACGGAGTGAACGGGGTAAAGGCGGCGGTGCCGTCGGAAGTTCAGCTACGTTCGGCCACCGCTATCTATATCCGGGTCGCCACAGAGCGACTCTGCTAGCGGGAGCACAAATACTCGATGGCCAAAACCAACCGGCGGAAACGCCACCGATTTCTCGCGCTGTCCGCAGCAGCGGCGGTGGGCCTTGTCGTGGTGCTGGTGGTCGCGATCGTGGTCGTCGTGGTGCGCAAGCCCGACACCCCGCCGACCGCTATCCCGCCCAGCGCGGTCCCGCCGACGTCCGTGCCTGGAATGAAGAAGCCGCGCCCGCAGTTTCAGGATGCCAGCTGCCCGGATGTTCAGCTGATCTCGATTCCGGGTACGTGGGAGTCCTCGGTGCAGCTCGATCCGTTCAATCCCGTGCAGTTCCCCAACGCGCTCCTGCTCAACGTCACCAACCCGATTAGGCAGGAATTCGGTTCAGACCGGCTCGAAGTGTTTACCGTTCCGTACACCGCGCAGTTCCACAACCCGCTCTCGGCGGACCGGCAGATGTCTTACAACGACAGCCGCGCCGAGGGCACTCGTGCTGCCGTGCAAGCGATGACCGACATGAACAACCGCTGCCCACTGACCAGTTATGTGCTGGTCGGCTTCTCACAGGGTGCGGTGATAGCCGGTGATATCGCCAGCGATATCGGAAACGACCGGGGGCCGGTGGACCAGGATCTCGTGCTCGGTGTGATGCTCGTCGCCGACGGTCGCCGCCAGGCGGGCGTCGGACAGGAAATCGGACCCAACGCCGAGGGCCAGGGCGCGGAGATCACGTTGCATGAGGTGCCCACCCTCTCGGCGCTCGGTCTGACGATGTCGGGTCCGCGCCCAGGTGGCTTCGGGATGCTCGCCAACCGCACTTACGAAATCTGCGCTCCCGGCGACCTGATCTGCGCTGCGCCGGAATCAGCGTTTAACATCGCCCAACTGCCCAAAACGCTGGAGGTGCTGAGCGGGGGGGCGGGCCAACCAGTTCATGCGATGTATGCGACACCGGATTTCTGGAATCTCGACGGATTATCGGCGACGCAGTGGACACTGAACTGGGCGCAGAATCTGATCGATAACGCCCCGCAGCCAAAACATGGCTGACCCGTGACCAGTTTGATTTGGCCCAGGTGAGAGTGTCGCCTAACATTAAGGAAAATCTAAGAGCGTTGTCCGGCGGTTGAGGTGTGGGGAGACTTCTTCCCGTGATGATGGAACGGATTTTCGATCCCGTTCGATTGGAGTATGTGAGATGGCCTTCCATAACCCGTTCATCAAGGACGGGTTGATCAAGTTCCCGGATAACGGGAGCCTGGTCAAGCACGTCGAACGCTGGGCGAAGGTCCGCGGTGACAAGGTCGCGTACCGCTTCGTGGACTTCTCGACAGACCGCGACGGCATCGAGCGTGATCTGAGCTGGTCCGTCTTCGGTACTCGCAATCGCGCGCTAGGGGCCAGGTTGCAGCAGGTCACTGAACCGGGCGACCGGGTGGCGATCCTGTGCCCGCAGAACCTCGAATATCTCGTCGCGTTCTTCGGCACGTTGTACTCGGGCCGGATCGCGGTGCCGCTGTTCGATCCGTCTGAGCCCGGCCATGTGGGCCGCCTGCATGCGGTGCTGGACGACTGCGAACCGTCGACGATCCTCACCACCACCGAGGCGGCCGAGGGGGTGCGTAAATTCTTCCGCAGCAGGCCGGCCAAAGAACGACCGCGCGTGATCGCCGTCGATGCGGTGCCCGACGAGGTCGGAGCCACCTGGGAGCCGGTCGACGTCGAACCCGACACCGTCGCGTACCTGCAGTACACCTCCGGTTCCACGCGTATCCCCACCGGTGTGCAGATCACTCATTTGAACCTCGCAACCAACGTGGTGCAGATCATCGAGGCCTTGCAGGGCGAAGAAGGTGACCGCGGGGTCTTGTGGCTGCCGTTCTTCCATGACATGGGATTGGTCACCGTTCTGCTGCCCACCGTGATCGGCCACTACATCTCCTTCATGACACCCGCCGCATTCGTCCGGCGCCCGGGCCGCTGGATTCGCGAGATGGCGCGCAAGCCCGACGACACCGGCGGGGTCATCTCGGTGGCTCCCAACTTCGCGTTCGACCACGCCGCTGCACGTGGCCTGCCCAAAGAGGGCGATCCGCCGCTGGATCTGTCCAACGTGAAGGCGCTGCTCAACGGCAGCGAGCCGATCTCGGCGGCCACCGTGCGTAACTTCAACGAGGCCTTCGGGCCGTACGGTTTCCGGCCGCAGGCGATCAAGCCGTCCTACGGTTTGGCCGAGGCCACCCTGTTCGTATCGTCAACCCATGCCAACGGGTCGCCGAAGATCATCACCGTCGACCGGGAGCAACTCAACAACCATCGCTTCGTCGAAGTGCCGACCGACTCGCCGAGCGCCGTTGCGCAGGCCTCGGCCGGGCTGGTCGGGGTCGCCGAATGGGCTGTCATCGTCGACGCCGAGTCTGCCTCCGAACTCCCCGACGGCCACATCGGTGAAATCTGGATCAGCGGTCAGAACATGGGCACCGGCTACTGGAACAAGCCCGAAGAGACCGTCGCGACCTTCCACAACACCCTCAAATCGCGCACCAGCCCGTCGCACGCCGAACGCGCCGCCGACGACGCCACGTGGGTACGTACCGGGGATTACGGCGCCTATCACGACGGTGAGCTCTATATCACCGGCAGGGTGAAAGACCTGGTGATCATCGACGGTCGCAACCACTACCCGCAGGATCTGGAGTACTCCGCTCAAGAGTCGACCAAGGCACTGCGGCCGGGGTTCGTGGCGGCCTTCTCGGTGCCCGCGAACCAGCTTCCCGACGAGGTGTTCGACAACGCGCACGCCGGCCTCAAGCGCGACCCCGACGACACCTCCGAGCAACTGGTCATCGTCGGTGAGCGGGCGCCCGGGTCGCACAAGCTCGACATGGGCCCGATCGTCGACGACATCCGCGCCGCGATCGCGGTGCGCCACGGTGTGACGGTGCGCGATGTGATGCTGACCCCGGCCGGTGCGATTCCGAGAACATCGAGCGGCAAGATCGGCCGGCGGGCCTGCCGGTCGGCCTACCTCGATGGCAGCCTGCGCAGCGGAAACGTACCGAACGCATTCCCGGATGAGTCGGACTGACAGTCAACTGCAGCATTGGCGACGGTGGCCACCGGCGCCGTTCTCGATTGCGGCCACCGGGCCGTCTGCCGATCGTGAGGTTTAGTGAATATGACTGAAGCACAAGATGATTCGGTTGGTGGCCAGGCATCTCACGGTGGTTCGGACATGACCGTGACCGACATGCGTGACTGGTTGCGCAACTGGATTGGCAACGCCACGGGGCAGTCACCCGATTCCATCAGCGAATCGACACCGATGGTGGAACTGGGCCTGTCCTCGCGTGATGCGGTGGCGATGGCCAGCGATATAGAAGACCTGACCGGTGTGACGTTGACCGCCACCGTCGCGTTCCGGCACCCGACGATCGAGTCGCTGGCCACCGTCATCATCGAGGGCGAACCCTTCGATGACGAGGCAGACACTTCCGATATCGACTGGTCACGTCACACAGACGAGGTCGAAGAAGGCCGGCTCAATATCGCGATCGTGGGCCTGGCCACCCGGTTTCCGGGGGAGATGAACTCCCCGGAGGAGATGTGGACGGCGTTACTCGACGGGCGTGATGCGATCACCGACCTGCCGGAGGGGCGGTGGTCGGAGTTTTTGGACGAGCCGCGCATTGCTGAACGAGTCGCAAAAGCGCACACGCGCGGCGGCTACCTGTCCGACATCAAGGGCTTCGACGCCGAGTTCTTCGCACTGTCGAAGATGGAGGCCGACAATATCGATCCGCAGCAGCGGATGGCATTGGAACTTACCTGGGAAGCCCTGGAGCAAGCCAGGATTCCCGCATCGAGTCTGCGCGGCGGCAACGTTGGTGTTTATATCGGCAGCTCGCTGAACGACTACAGCTTCCTGGCTATGTCGGACCCCTCGGTCGCCCACCCGTACGCGATTACCGGCACCGCGAGCTCGATCATTGCCAACCGCGTTTCCTACTTCTATGACTTCCGCGGCCCGTCCATGGCAATCGATACCGCCTGCTCCTCGTCGCTGGTGGCCGTGCACGAAGGCGTGAAGGCGCTGCGCGCGGGCGATGCCGACGTGGTGCTCGCCGGCGGCGTCAACGCCCTGATCACTCCACTGGTCACGGTCGGCTTCGACGAAGTCGGCGGCGTGCTGGCGCCCGACGGCCGGATCAAATCCTTCTCCCAGGATGCCGACGGCTACGCGCGATCCGAGGGCGGCGGCATGCTGGCGCTCAAACGATTGGCCGATGCCCGTCGTGATGGTGACGAGATCCTCGCCGTCATCGCCGGCAGTGCGGTCAACCACGATGGCCGGTCCAACGGCATGCTCGCCCCCAACCCGGACGCTCAAGAAGCCGTGTTGCGCAAGGCCTACAAGGACGCCGGTATCGACCCCCGCACCGTCGACTACGTCGAGGCGCACGGCACCGGCACCATCCTCGGCGATCCGATCGAGGCCGACGCGCTGGGCCGGGTCATCGGCAGGGGCCGCGCGGCCGACAAACCGGCGCTCCTCGGTGCGGTGAAATCCAATGTGGGGCATCTGGAATCGGCTGCGGGTGCGGCAAGCCTGGCCAAGATGGCGCTGGCGCTGCGCAACGACAAGATTCCGCCGTCGATCAACTACACCGGTCCGAACCCGTACATCGACTTCGACAAGGAACACCTGAAGGTCGCCGACACCGTCACCGATTGGCCGCGCTACAGCGGCAAGGCCGTCGCCGGCGTGTCCGGGTTCGGTTTCGGTGGCGCCAACGCGCACCTGGTGCTGCGCGAGGTGCTGCCCGGCGACCTGGTCGAGCCGGCGCCCGAACCCGATGTCGCGGTGTCCACTCCGGTCTCCGACGACGCCTCTGCCGTCTTTGTGGGTGGGGTGCGGATGGACGAGTACGGCGAGTTCCTGCACGACGATGACCATGACGATGACGTGCTCGACCGGCCCGTCGCGCAGGCCGAGGAAGAACCCGAAGGGCCCGGGCTGACCGACGAAGCGCTACGCCTGCTGGCCGCGGCCCGCGAGGAGCTCACCGCCAACGAGAATGCTCCAGCGCTGGTGCCGCTGGCTGTTTCGGGATTCCTGACCTCCCGCAAGAAAGCGGCCGCCGCCGAGCTCGCGGACTGGATCGACAGCCCTCAAGGGCGTGAATCGACGCTCGAGTCGATCGGACGATCGTTGTCGCGGCGCAACCACGGTCGCTCCCGTGCGGTGGTGCTGGCCCACGATCACGACGAGGCGATCAAAGGGCTGCGCGCGCTCGCGGAGGGCAAACCGAACCCGAGTGTGCTCAGCGCCGACGGACCGGTTACCAACGGCCCAGTCTGGGTTCTGGCAGGTTTCGGCGCCCAGCACCGAAAGATGGCCAAGAGTCTGTACTTGCGTGACGGCACGTTCGAAGAGTGGATCAACAAAGTCGACGCACTCATCCAGGATGAGCTCGGCTACTCCGTCGTCGAACTCATCCTCGACGACTCACAGGATTACGGTATCGAGACCACACAGGTCACCATCTTCGCGATTCAGATCGCGCTGGGCGAACTGCTCAAGGCGCACGGTGCCAAACCCGGTGCGTTGGTGGGGCAGTCGCTGGGCGAGGCGGCCGCGGCCTACTTCGCAGGTGGGCTCTCGCTGGCCGATGCCACCCGCACGATCTGCGCGCGCTCGCACCTGATGGGTGAGGGTGAGGCGATGCTCTTCGGCGAGTACATCAGGCTGATGGCGCTGGTGGAGTACTCCGCCGAGGAGATCGAGACGGTGTTTTCTGATTTCGATGGCCTCGAAGTCTGCGTGTACGCCGCCCCCACCCAAACGGTGATCGGAGGGCCGCCGGAACAGGTGGACGCGATCATCGCGCGGGCCGAGTCGGAGGGCAGATTCGCCCGAAAGTTTCAGACCAAAGGCGCCAGCCATACCTCCCAGATGGACCCGCTACTGGGTGAGCTGGCTGCCGAACTGCAGGGCATCGAAGCACATCCCCTCCAGGTTCCGTATTACTCGACCGTGCATGAGGGAAACCTGGTCCGTGCGGGTGCGGATCCGATCCACGATGTGGACTACTGGAAGAAGGGGTTGCGCCACTCCGTTTACTTCACCCACGGCATTCGCAACGCCGTCGACAACGGCCACACCACCTTCCTGGAGTTGGCGCCCAACCCCGTTGCCCTCATGCAGGTCGGCCTCACGACGGCGGCGGCCGGGTTACACGATGCGCAGCTGATCGCGACGCTGGCGCGCAAGCAGGACGAGGTGGACTCGATGACCACCGCGATGGCGCAGCTGTTCGTCCACGGCCACGACCTTGACATGCGCACGTTGTTCCCCCGCCGATCGAGGGGGCTGGCTGGCGCGCTGGACTTCGCCGACATTCCGCCGACCCGATTCCGTCGCAAACCGCACTGGCTTGACGTGCACTTCACCGGTGACAGCTCGGCGATCATTCCGGGCAATCACGTCGCGACGCCCGACGGCAGGCATGTCTTCGAATACCGGCCACGGGGGGCGGTGAGCACCCAAGATTTGGCGGCGCTGGTGAAGGCGGCTGCGGCCTCGGTACTTCCGGACGCCAGGCTGGTCGCCTCGGAGCAGCGTGCCGTGCCCGGTGAAGGTGCGCGCCTGGTGACCACCCTTACCCGCCACCCCGGAGGTGCCGGCGTGCAGGTGCACGCGCGCACGGACAACGGGGATGCGACTGCGGGGTCGTCTTCTGTGCCGTCGTCTGAGCCCTCCTTCACCCTCGTCTACGACGCGATCGTGGCCCGTGGCGATGCCGAGATGACACTGCCCGCGGCGATCGGCGCGGGCTCCATTGCCGGAGCCGGCGAGAGTCCATCGGTCACAGCGGCCATCGACGACGAGCCCGAGGACGACGCGGCGATCCTGCACGACAACCTCACCGCAGGCGCCGGTCTCGCGGCAGGCTTTGAGAAGTGGACCCCGGACTCCGGTGAGACGATCGGCCAGCGGCTGGGCACCATCGTCGGCGCGGCGATGGGCTACGAACCCGAAGACCTGCCCTGGGAGGTGCCGCTGATCGAACTCGGCCTCGACTCGCTGATGGCAGTACGGATCAAGAACCGCGTCGAGTACGACTTCGACCTGCCGCCCATTCAGCTGACGGCGGTGCGCGACGCGAACCTGTACGCGGTCGAGAAGCTGATCGCCTACGCCGTGGAGAACCGTGGCGAAGTCGATGTGCTCGCCGAACAGCAGAAAGGCAAGACCGCCGAGGAGATCGCGGCGGCCCAGGCCGAGCTGATGGGTGGGGCCACCACCGTCGCCGAAGTCGAGGCCAAGCTTGCCGAGGCCGGCCACCCGATCGCCGCTGAGCCGGCCTCCGACATCCCGCCGCCCCCGACCGACCCATCCGGGCCGGCCCCCGACCCCGCCGGTCCACCGGCCGCAGCCGCGGCGGCAGCGGAAGTTCTCACCCAGGAGGCCGTCACGGCGGCGCTCGGCGCCGATGTCCCGCCCCGCGACGCAGCCGAGCGGGTCACGTTCGCCACGTGGGCGATCGTCACCGGCAAGTCACCGGGCGGCATCTTCAACGAGTTGCCTTCGCTCGACGCCGCGCAAGCTGACAAGGTCGCTCAGCGTCTGTCCGAACGCGTCGAGGGCACGGTCACCGTCGAGCAGGTCAATGGGGCCCGGACCATCCAGGACCTGTCCAGCGTCGTGCGTGACCTGATGGACGCCGGTGAGCTGGACGGGTTCGTCCGCACGATCCGCGGCAGGCCGGAGGGCTCCACCAGCGTCCCGGTGTTCGTTTTCCACCCGGCCGGTGGCTCGACCGTGGTCTACGAGCCGCTGATCAAGCGGCTGCCGGCCGACACCCCGGTGTACGGGATAGAGCGCGTCGAAGGCTCGATAGCCGAGCGGGCCGAGCAGTACGTGCCCAAGCTCATGGAAATCCAGGGGGACGGCCCCTACCTGTTGGCCGGCTGGTCCCTGGGCGGCGCGCTGGCCTACGCCTGCGCGGTCGGGCTGGCACGTCGCGGCGCCGATGTCAGGTTCGTCGGTCTGATCGACACCGTTCGGGCGGGCGAGGAGGTTCCGCAGACCAAGGACGAAATCCGGGCTCGGTGGGATCGCTATGCCCTGTTCGCCCAGCGCACGTTCAACGTCGAGATCCCCGCCATCCCCTATGAGCAGCTCGAGGAACTTGACGACGAAGGTCAGGTGCGTTTCGTCCTTGACGCGGTGAGGGAAAGCGGTGTCGACATTCCCGGCGGCATCATCGAACACCAGCGCACCTCCTATCTGGACAACCGGGCGCTCGACACTGCGGTGCCCGAGCCCTACGACGGCCATGTCACGCTCTACATGGCCGACCGGTACCACGACGACGCCATCATGTTCGAGCCGCGCTACGCCACCCGTCAGCCCGATGGCGGCTGGGGTGAATTCGTCGCCGACTTGGAGGTGGTACCTATCGGGGGCGAACACATCCAGGCCATCGATGAGCCGTACATTGCAAAGGTCGGTGCCCACATGAGCGAGGCGATCAGTCGGATTCAATCCGGCCAGGAGAGCCAGGAGAACACAGATAAGTGACAGCAGAATCTCTCCCACACGCGCCGGTGACGACTGCCCAGAAGCTCGCCGAGCTACGCGAAAAGCTCGAGCTAGCCAAGGAGCCAGGCGGTGAAAAGGCGGTCGCCAAGCGGAACAAGAAGGGCATCCCGAGTGCGCGGGCGCGGATTCATTCGCTGCTCGACAAGGGCAGCTTCCTAGAGATCGGGGCCCTGGCCAAGACACCAGGCGACCCCAATGCCCTCTTCGGGGACGGCGTCGTCACCGGTCACGGCACCATCAACGGTAGACCCGTCGGCGTGTTCAGCCATGACCAGACGGTATTCCAGGGCTCGGTCGGGGAGATGTTCGGCCGCAAGGTCGCCCGCCTGATGGAGTGGGTGGCGATGGTCGGCTGCCCGATCATCGGCATCAACGACTCGGGGGGTGCCCGCATCCAAGACGCGGCGACGTCGCTGGCCTGGTACGCGGAGCTCGGCCGTCGCCACGAGTTGCTTCGCGGACTGGTTCCCGAGGTGTCGCTGATCTTTGGAAAGTGCGCAGGCGGCGCCGTGTACTCCCCGATCCAGACCGACCTCGTGGTGGCGGTACGCGACCAGGGCTATATGTTCGTCACCGGCCCCGACGTCATCAAGGACGTCACCGGTGAAGACGTCACTCTTGATGAACTGGGCGGCGCCGAGGCGCAGGCCCGGTACGGCAACATTCATCAGGTCGTCGAGTCCGAGGCCGCGGCATTCGAGTACGTTCGGAACTATCTCGGCTTCCTGCCCGCGAACACCTTCGATGACGCGCCGGTCGTCAATCCTGGCCTGGAGCCAGAGATCACACCGCACGACCTGGAGCTCGACTCAATCGTCCCGGATGCCGACAACACCTCCTACGACATGCACGAGATTCTGCTGCGAATCTTCGACGACGGTGACGTGTTCTCCGTCGGAGAGCAAGCCGGCCCGGCGATGATCACCGCGTTCGCCCGTGTCGACGGTCGCCCGGTGGGCGTGATCGCCAACCAGCCGATGTACATGTCCGGGGCAATCGACAACGAGGCGTC
>CAZCHU010000023.1:0-11223 GCA_964498215.1 uncultured Mycobacterium sp.
ACTACTTCCTGGTCGATTTCCCGCAGGAGCCGGGCGCGCTGCGCCGATTCCTGGACGAAGTCCTAGGCCCTAACGACGACATCACCCTGTTCGAGTACGTCAAGCGCAATAACCGTGAGACGGGTGAGGCGCTGGTCGGCATCGAGATGGGTTCGGCATCGGATCTAGAAGGGTTGATCGCCCGGATGCAGAGTTCGGAATGCCACGTCGAGGTGCTCGAACCGGGCTCGCCAACCTATCGATACTTGACGTGACTTCGCCGAAACTGAAGCTATAGACGAGATTCGGCGGATTCTTCGGTCACATGCTCAGTCTCGACCGGAGAATCGCGACAGAATGCCCTCCCAAACGGGTTGCGGCGGTGCCCACCTCGGCATCACCCCATGTCAACACCACCTCACCGGCGCCCTTGATGTCGACGAAATCTTGGCCGAGGTTGCACAATATCGACAGCGATCCGCGGTGCATGACAAACCATCGACGGTCCTCGTCGTAGTCGATCCGTAGGTGATCCAGCCATGGATCGCCGAGGTCAGGCTCGTTGCGGCGCAGGGCGATCAGGTCACGGTAGAAGTCTCGTAGCCGTGAATGCTCCCCATCGTCGACCTCTGCCCAGTTCAGCTTCGACCGTTCGAAGGTCGCCGGGTCCTGCGGGTCGGGGATCTCGTCGGCGTTCCATCCGTGTTCGGCGAATTCCCGCTTGCGGCCCTCCGCGGTAGCGCGGGCCAACTCGGGTTCGGGGTGGGAACTGAAGAATTGAAACGGTGACGACGATCCCCACTCCTCACCCATAAAGAGCATCGCCGTATAGGGAGATCCCAATGCGAGAGCGGCTTTGATAGCGAGTTGGCCGGTGGTCAGGTTCTGCGAGGGCCGGTCGCCAATCGCCCGGTTTCCCACTTGATCATGGGTCAGTGTGTAGGCCAAGAGCCTGGTGGCCGGAATCGCGGCGGTATCCAGAGGCCGGCCGTGCCGTCGGTGCCGGAACGACGAGTAGGTCCCGGCGTGGAAGTAGCCCTGCCGCAGAGTTTGAGCCAGTGCCGCCAAAGTGCCGAAATCGTGGTAGTAGCCCTGACGTTCACCGGACACAGCGGAGTGGATCGCGTGGTGGATATCGTCGTCCCACTGTGCGGTCATGCCTAGGCCGCCGCGATCGCGTGGAGTGACCAGCTTGGGATCATTCAGGTCGCTCTCGGCGATTAGGGATAGTGGACGTCCGAGTTCTTCTGCCAGAGAATCGGTTTCACAACTGAGCTCTTCGAGGATGTGGTAGGCGGTGGTATCGACGAGCGCGTGGACCGCGTCCAGCCGTAGGCCGTCAGCGTGGAACTCACGCATCCAGCGAAGCGCACAGTCCAAGATGTAGCGTCGCACCGAGTCGGCACCGGCATCGGAGATGTTGATCGACTCGCCCCAGGGGTTACTCCCTCTCGACAGATAGGGCCCGAACTTCGGCAAGTAGTTGCCGGACGGGCCGAGATGGTTGAACACCGCGTCGATCAACACGCCGAGCCCGTGAGCATGGCAGGCATCGATGAAACGGATGAGCCCGTCGGGGCCTCCGTAGGGCTCGTGCACGGCGTACCAGAGCACGCCGTCATAACCCCAGCCGTGAGTGCCGCTGAACGCGTTGATCGGCATCAGTTCGACGAAGTCGACACCCAGCTCGACCAGATAGTCGAGTCGTCCGATCGCAGCGTCCAATGTTCCGTCGGCGGTGAACGTTCCGACGTGCAGTTCGTAGATCACCGAGCCTTCGATGGATCGCCCCTGCCAGTCATCGTCGGTCCAGCAGTCTGGCTGCGGACGCCACAGCTGGGATCGTTCATGCACACCGTCGGGTTGACGGGGGGAGCGGGGGTCGGGCAGAACCTGGGGGTCGTCGTCGAGGACGAAGCCGTAGCGGGCGTCGGCTGCGACGTCGACGACGGTGTGCCACCATGCGTCATCGGCGCGTGTCATCGGATACTGCGCACCGTCGATGTCCACGCGGACTTCACTGGGTCGCGGCGCCCAGACGGCGAATTGGTGCTCAGGCATCGGCACGTGCCAGCAATGCGACGGGCAGTGCATCGAACAAGTCGCCGGCCGGCACCCGGCCGCTGTAGGTGGCGCCGGTGAGCACGTCAGTCCAGGTTCCGGCGGGAACCGACAGCGTGGTGTCGCCCCAGCCGATCTCGGCCAACCGGACCGTCCACCGGCTGACCGCGACCAGTACGGAGTCGCCGCGCAGGAAGGACACGATATGTCCGGCGGCCACACCGTCGGCCAAAACCGGCCGGTATCCGCCGTTCAGGAACGTGTCGGGCTGCTCTCGCCGTAGGTGAAGCGCCGCCCGCACGACCCGAAACTTGGGGTGCGCAGTCTCCTCCGGGCGATCGATCATCACGAGCTGGTCACGCCGTGTGGAGTAGTCGACCGGACGCCGATTGTCTGGATCGACCAGGCTGTCTTCCCAGAGCTCAGTGCCCTGATAGACATCCGGGATTCCAGGGGCGGTGAGCGCAATAAGCTTCTGGCCCAGGGCATCGGAGCGGGCATGCTCGTCCAATCGCGCGACGGTGGCGGTCAACTCGACCGCCACCGGGCCGTCCAGCACCGCGTCCAGCCACCTGTGGACCGCCGTCTCGAACTCCGCGACCGGATCGTTCCATGTGGTGTGCACCGCGGCCTCCCGGATGGCCTTCTCGGCATAGGCGTGCAGACGCTCCCGCAGTTCGGTGCCCACCGTGCCGTGCCTCGGCCACACTCCGAAGATGTTCTGCCACAGAAATAGCCCGGTGAGCGGATCCGGAGACGGGGTAATGCGCTCCCAGGCGTGCACGAGTCCGGCCCACAGCGTCGGGACCTGCGACAGCACCCCGATTCGTGCCCGGACGTCCTCTCCACGCTTGGTGTCGTGGGTGGTCAACGTTGTCATCGCATAGGGCCACAATGCCGCGCGGTCGGTCGCGCGGCGGTGGAACTCCGCGGCGCTGACCCCGAAACATTCAGGCTCGCCACCGACTTCGTTCAGCGATACCAGCCGGGCGTCCCGGTAAAACAAACAGTCCTCCATGGCCTTGGCGGTGGCGGCTCCGCATAACTGTTGCAGCCGCACGCCCACCTCGGGCTGTCGGGCCATTGCTGTCGTGAGAAGCGCGAGCGGTTCGGCTAACTCGGCGTGCCGGGCCGTGGTTTCTGCGATGGCGACGGGTTGCACAGAAGTCAGGGTCAGATAGTCCGATCGGTAGACGCGGATATGGCTCAACAGCGCGGCCACCGCTTCGGGAAGGCGCTCGTGGTCGCAACCGGTTGCCGCCACCACGGCCCGGCACAGCCGCCGTAGCTCACTGGCCAGGGTGTCGGTGACGGCCCGGACCTTCAGTCCCCGCGCGATCTCCGGTGTCGCCGAATGGTTCGCACCCGCCGAATCGACCAGCTCGGTCAGTGCATCCACACCGTTGGGGTCGATGAAGAGTCCACCGATCTCGCGCAGCGCGTCGTAACCGGTGGTGCCCGCCACCGGCAAGCTAGGGTCCAGCGGCTCGTCGACAGCGAGGATTTTCTCGATGACGATCCACGCCTCTGGCCCCGTGAGCTCGCGCAACCACGCGAGATAACCTGCGGGATCGGATAATCCGTCGGGGTGGTCGATGCGGATCCCGTCGACCAGGTTCTCGGCGAACCACCGCCTTACTTCGGCGTGGGTGGCGTCGAACACGGTGCGGTCTTCCTGGCGCAGGGCCGCCAGCGAGGTGATCGAGAAAAACCGCCGGTAGCCGCAGCTGCCATTGCGCCAGCCGACGAGCTTGTAGTGCTGCCGACGGTGGACTTCGGGTCCGGTTCCCTCGCCGGTCCCCGGACAGATCGGATACTCCAGGGTGCCGAGCCGCAACAGGTCACCATCTACCGATAAGTTGGACGCGTCTTCGTCGGAGCCCAGGACGGGAACGACGATTCGGCCTTCGGGGTCCGCATTCCAGTCGATGTCAAAGTAGCTGGCGTAGCGCGACTGCCGGCCGTGCGTCAGCACATCCCACCACCACGGGTTCTGCCGGGGGACGTCGACCCCGACGTGGTTGGGCACGATGTCAACAATCAGGCCGATGTCACGACTTTTCGCTGTTTCTGCCAGGCTTCGGAAGCCTTCGGCCCCACCGAGTTCGCCGGACACCCTGGTGGGGTCGGTGACGTCGTAACCGTGGCTGGAGCCTTCGCCGGCGGCGAGGATGGGGGACAGGTAGAGGTGTGAGACGCCGAGTCCGGCGAAGTAGTCGATCAGGTTCTCGACGTCGGCGAAGGTAAATGCCTCGCCGCTGGACGGACCGCGCATCTGCAGCCGGTAGGTAGAGAGAATGCGCATGTCTCAGCCAGTCTTACGCAGGACGAGGACCGACCGTGGCTGCAGCGATATCTTCTCACCGGCGGCCACCACCAGGTCGGTGCTGCCCGTCGGGTCGGCAGTGTCGAGGTCGGCGGTCCACTGCTGTGCGTAATCACCCTGCGGCGCAACAAATTCCTGTACTTCGTCGTGGGCGTTGAAGCACAACAGGAAAGAATCGTCGACCACCTTTTCCCCGCGTTCGTTGGGGGCGGCGATAGCGTGTCCGTTGAGGAATACTGCGAAATTCTGCCTGAGACGGGCTTCCCAGTCGTGATCGTCCATTTGGGCACCTGCCGTTGTCAGCCAGGTGATGTCGCGGACCTGATCGCCCTTGCGAATTGGCAGGCCATCGAAGAAACGCCGGCGCCGGAAAACCGGGTGGTGTTTCCGAAAGCGCGCCACCTTGCGGGTGAACTCAAGCAGATCGCTGTTGGTCTCGCGCAATGACCAGTCCATCCAGGACAGCTCGTTGTCCTGGCAGTAGACGTTGTTGTTGCCCTGCTGGGTTCGGCCGATTTCATCGCCGTGCGAGATCATCGGGGTGCCCTGGGACAACATCAGGGTGGCGATGATGTTGCGCATCTGCTTGCCGCGAAGATCGAGGATCGATTGATCCTGCGTAGGTCCCTCCACCCCGCAATTCCAGGATCGGTTGTGGCTCTCGCCGTCACGGCCGTCCTCGCCGTTGGCCTCGTTGTGCTTCTGGTTGTATGTGACCAGGTCGTTGAGGGTGAAACCATCGTGACAGGTGACGAAATTGATGCTGGCACTGGGCCGTCGACCCGTCGCCTCGTAGAGGTCGGAGGACCCGGTCAACCGCGATGCGAACTCACCCAACGTCGCGGGTTCACCCCGCCAGTAGTCGCGCACGGTGTCGCGATACTTGCCGTTCCATTCGGTCCACAACCCGGGGAAATTGCCGACTTGGTAGCCGCCCTCACCGACGTCCCACGGTTCGGCGATCAGCTTCACCTGGCTGATAACCGGGTCTTGCTGGACGAGGTCGAAGAACGCAGACAGTCGATCCACGTCGTAGAACTCACGGGCCAGCGTGGCGGCCAGGTCGAACCGGAACCCGTCGACGTGCATGTCGAGCACCCAATACCGGAGTGAATCCATGATCAGCTGCAAGGTATGGGGGTGTCGGACATTGAGGCTGTTTCCAGTGCCGGTGAAGTCCTTGTAGTACCGCTTGTCGCCATCGAGCAGCCGGTAGTAGGCGGCATTGTCGATGCCGCGGAAGTTGATCGTTGGCCCGAGGTGGTTCCCTTCGGCGGTGTGGTTGTAGACCACATCGAGGATCACCTCGATACCGGCTTCATGAAAGGCGCGCACCATCGTCTTGAACTCGGCTACTGCGCCACCGGCGGTCTTGCTCGCCGCGTACTGGTAATGGGGCGCCAAGAAGCCGAATGTGTTGTAACCCCAGTAATTACGTAGGTCCAGATTCACCAGTCGATGATCATGCAGAAATTGATGTACCGGCATCAGCTCGATCGCGGTGACGTTCAGCGACTTCAGGTGATCAATGATGACGGGGTGAGCCAGGCCGGCATAGGTACCGCGAAGCTCTTCGGGCACATCGGGGTGCGTCTGCGTCATGCCCTTGACATGGGCCTCGTAGATGACTGTCTCGTGGTAGGGCGTACGGGGTGCACGATCTGAACCCCACTGAAAGAAAGGGTTTATCACCACGCTGGTCATGGTGTGACCGAGCGAGTCGATCAGGGGCGGCTCGCCGCCGCCGGCCAGATCTGCGGCCTCCAGATCGTAGGAGTACAGCGCTTGGGAGAATTCGAAGTCTCCGTGAAACGACTTGCCGTAGGGATCAAGCAGCAACTTACTTGGGTCGCAGCGGTGCCCCGCTGAAGGATCCCAGGGGCCGTGTACCCGAAAGCCGTACCGTTGACCGGGGACCACCGTGGGCAGGTAGCAATGCCACACGTAGCCGTCGACTTCTTCCAGTTCGATTCGTTGCTCGCCGCCATCCGAACCGATCAGGCACAGTTCGACGCGGTCGGCGATCTCGGAGAAGATCGAGAAATTGGTTCCTGCCCCGTCGTAGGTGGCACCCAGCGGGTAGGCGGTCCCCGGCCATACGGCAGATGCCGAGGCCGGATCGGGGGATGGCATCAGGCCGGCCACCAGCCGGTGATGGCAGCGATCTGACGGCCCAATTCATTGGTCATGGTCCGCATGTACGTACTCGAGATGTGGTGAGAGTCGTGATACAGCAACACGTTTCCCTCCACGACCCGACAGAAATCGGGGCGACACACCGCATCGCTCATATCGAGCGGATGCAACTGCGGGAACATTTCCACATAGTCCAGTGTCGGGTTGCGGTCCGACAGCAATTCGGATCGTTTGATCCCGCATGACTTGCCATCACCGCCGTCGGCCAGGCAGTCGGCGGGGAAGTGAGGTTTCCCGTCGCGCACCAGCCACGGCGTGTCGCGCATCGCCAAGACGGGAATGTCGTTGTCAGACAGTTCCTGCCAGATCCCGAGGTAGAACGACGGCATCACGTCGCCGGGCTTGATGTTCCACGGGCGGGTGGAGGTGGTGAAGACATAGTCCGGGCGGTCGGCGATGAGCCTGGGCATGACCCGCTTGTTCCATTCCCGGCACTCGGAGTACTTGCTGTTGTTGCCCATCACCCTGGGAGCCTTCTGGGTGGTGAGTGGGCAGCCCATCTTGAGATAGGTGACGACCTTGAAGTGGTGCATCCGGCCTAGCAGATCCAGCGCGGTGATCCAGTGCTCGGCGTGCGACCCGCCGGCCAGCGCGATGGTGCGGTCGGCTGATTTGTCGCCGTAAGTGCAGTTGATCACACTCACGGTTCTGAAATCGGCGATACAACGGTCGACGGTGGACTGCGGGATGTCGTTCTTGGCCTCGAGCACCGTCGGGCGTATCGGCAGCTTGGGTACCCGGGCGTTTTTTGTCAGGGCCCGTGCGCCGGGATAGTCGCTTGACGAGAGCCCAGAGAGCTCCTTGCCGTTTGCGCGCAGCACAGTCACGTGCTCGCGCCAGGTGAACGACGTCGCGGTGAGGGCCACGCCGAGCAGGGCGACCGTGGAGCCCAGCACGATTGTGGGTCGGCGTAGCCGGGTCCGGATCGGCACGGCAGACGAGGCGGACACGGAGGTGACAGCGGCCGAGGAGGAACTGCCCGCGCGTAGCGGCTCCTCGATGTAGCGGGTGGTGAGCCACGCCAGCAGCCCCGAAAGCAGCAGCACACCCGCGCCCTCGACGAAATTGACGCCGCCGCGGCCGGTGTAGGCGAGGTAGAAGATCAGCAACGGCCAGTGCCACAGGTACAGCGAGTACGCCATGGCGCCCAGCGCCACGAATGGCGCGGAGGCGAGCAATCGGTTCGGTGCGGGGATCCGGCCCCGGGTATGGGGATCGGCGTGTCGGTTGGCCGCCGACAGAATGAACAGCAGAGTGGCACCCACCGGGACCAGCGCCCACGGGCCGGGAAACTCGTTGACGCCATCGATCAGCGCGCCACAGGACAGGATCGCGGCCAACGCCACCACAGCCAGGCTGGTGCGCAGCCACATGGGGCATCGGAGATAGGGCACAAGCGCGCCCACCAATGCACCCAGGAGGAGTTCCCATGCCCGCGCGAAGCTGTTGTAGTAGGCGGTGGCCTGGTCGGCGTTGTGCGCGATGATCGCGTACACGAACGAGGCGATCGTGAGCGCACCGAGAAACACCACGAATGCCGCCCGCATGTGATTGCGCAGCACCCTCCGGAATCCGAACGCGGACAGCAGGATGAGCACCAGGAAGGCGATGTAGAACTGGCCCTGCACCGACATCGACCAGATGTGCTGGAGCGGGCTGACGCCCTCCCCGGCGCGCAGGTAGTCCGACGCGGTGCGGGCCAGCTCCCAATTCTGGTAATACCCCAGACTGGCCAGGCTCTGGTCGGCGAAGGTCTCCCATCGGGTCTCGGGTTGGATCAGGATCGTCAGCACCGCCGATACGGCCAGCACCACGACCAGGGCGGGCAGCAACCGGCGGATGAGCCGGGTGATTTCGGGAACCGGCCGTAGCGCCGCGCCCGGCGTCAGCGCCCCGCGCAGCAGGCGTCCCCCAAAGAAGAAGCCGGATAGGACCAGGAAGACGTCGACTCCGCCAGACACTCGTCCGAACCACACGTGGAAAACCGCGACCAGGGCGATCGCGATTCCGCGCAATCCGTCGAGGTCATGGCGGTAGAACCCGGACGAGCGCGCACTCACGCGAGGCGTCGCGGCGCGCGCTGGCGGGCCCGGATCGGGGCGGTATGCCGGCCGGGGAGGGGCGAGGGTCATCATGATCGACGGTTAATCTACCGAAGATGTCTGCGTTGACGCCCGCCGAGATCATCGCCGTCGATGCCGCCCACATCTGGCATCCGTACAGTCCCATCGGGGTCGACGCGTTGACGCCGGTCGTAGCGGTGAGTGCGCACGGCGCGTGGCTAACCCTGATTCACCAGGGCCGGCCGGTCGAGGTGCTGGACGCGATGTCGTCCTGGTGGACCGCCGTCCACGGGCACGCCCACCCCGTTCTTGATGCCGCGATCACCGAGCAACTGGCGACAATGAACCACGTCATGTTCGGCGGGCTCACCCACGAGCCGGCTGCGCGGCTGGCGAAGTTGCTGGTCGAGGTGACGCCGGAGGGGCTGGAAACGGTGTTCTTCAGCGATTCCGGATCAGTTTCGGTCGAGGTGGCGGTCAAGATGGCGCTGCAGTACTGGCGCAGCACCGGCCGCGGCGGCAAACACCGGTTGATGACGTGGCGGGGCGGCTATCACGGTGACACGTTCACCCCGATGAGTGTGTGTGACCCGCAGGGCGGCATGCATGAACTGTGGGCCGGGCCGAACTCACTGCTGGCAGACCAGCTGTTCGCCCCGCCGGTGCCGTCGGTGTATGACCCCGGCTACAGCGCGGCTTTCAGTCGGCAGCTTGCCGAGCACGCCGGCGAACTCGCGGCCGTGATCGTCGAGCCTGTGGTGCAGGGCGCCGGTGGCATGCGTTTTCACGACCCTCGCTACCTGGTGGATCTACGGGCGGCGTGTGAACAGCACGACGTGTTGCTGATCTTCGATGAGATCGCTACCGGGTTCGGTCGAACCGGGACGATGTTCGCCGCCGACCAGGCCGGGATCAGCCCCGACATCATGTGTGTCGGTAAAGCGCTTACCGGCGGCTATCTCACGTTGGCGGCGACGCTGTGCACGCGTGACATAGCGGACACCATCAGCGGCAACGCCCCTGGCGCACTGATGCACGGTCCGACTTTCATGGCCAACGCGCTGGCCTGTGCGGTGAGCGCGGCATCGGTGGAGTTGCTCATCTCAGGTGACTGGCATGCGCAGGTGCGTGCTATCGAGTCGGGCCTGACTGAGGGCCTGGCACCGGCCAGATCGCTGGCCAATGTCGTGGATGTCCGTGTGCTGGGCGCGATCGGCGTGATCGAACTGGACCGTCCGGTCGACCTGCAGATCGCTACCCCGGCCGCGATCGAGCGCGGGGTTTGGCTGCGGCCGTTCCGCAACTTGATCTATGCCATGCCCCCGTACATCTGTTCGGGCGTCGAGGTCGAACAGATCGCCGCGGCGATGGTCGGCGTTGCCGGTGCACTAACCTGAACGGTGTTCAAGTCGTTTCTGGTGCAACAGAGGAGCAGCGTGACGGGCGTCGAGGTGTCCCCGCTTGCCTGGCTCGAGGACGTCGAAGCACGGCGGCGGGCCGCCGGGTTGCGACGGTCGTTACACACCCGCCATGCTGTCGGCACCGAGCTGGACCTGGCTTCCAACGACTACTTGGGACTGTCGCAGCACCCTGCAGTACTCGACGGCGGAGTGGCCGCGCTTCGCACCTGGGGTGCCGGATCGACGGGTTCCCGGCTGGTCACCGGCAACACCGAACTTCACGAAGCCTTCGAACGCGAGTTGGCCGACTTCGTCGGCGCAGCTTCGGCGCTGGTGTTCTCGTCGGGCTATACCGCCAACCTCGGCGCGGTGGTGGCGTTGTCCGGGCCCGGATCGCTGCTGGTATCGGATTCGCGCACCCATGCCTCGCTGGTCGATGCGTGCCGCTTGTCGCGGGCAAAGGTCGTGGTGACGCCGCACGCCGATGTGTCCGCAGTTGAGACGGCATTGTCTCGGCGTACCGAAGAACGCGCGGTGGTGGTGACGGACTCGGTGTTCTCCGCCGACGGAGTGCTCGCGCCCCTGCGGGCACTGCACGATGTCTGCCGACGACACGGAGCCCTGCTCATCGTCGATGAGGCGCATGGGCTGGGCATACGAGGCGACGGCGGTCGCGGACTCCTGCACGAAGTAGGCCTGGCCGGTGCTCAAGACGTGGTGATGACGACCACGCTGTCCAAGGCGCTCGGCAGCCAGGGCGGTGCGGTGCTGGGTGCGGCGGCGGTACGCAGCCACCTGATCGATGCGGCTCGGCCCTTCATATTCGACACCGGTCTGGCGCCCGCGGCAGTCGGTGCCGCACAAGCTGCGCTGCGGGTGCTTGTCGATGAGCCATGGCGTACCCGGCAGGTGCGGGACAATGCCGCGATGTTGGCGTCCATGTGCGACGTCGCGGATGTCCCGGAATCGGCGGTGGTATCGGTGATCCTCGGCTCCCCGGAGGTTGCCCTGGCCGCCGCCGCAGCATGCCTGGAGGCCGGTGTCCGGGTCGGGTGTTTCAGGCCGCCAACCGTGCCTGCCGGCACGTCGCGGCTGCGCTTGACCGCACGCGCGTCGCTAACCGACGACGAGATGGCCCTAGCGCGCGACGTGCTCCGCCACGTGTTGTCGCCGGCATGAGCGTTCTCGTCGTCACAGG
>CAZCHU010000023.1:11323-13191 GCA_964498215.1 uncultured Mycobacterium sp.
CGCGACGTGCTCCGCCACGTGTTGTCGCCGGCATGAGCGTTCTCGTCGTCACAGGAACCGGAACCGGCGTCGGCAAGACAGTCGCTACCGCGGCGCTGGCATGTCACGCACGGTTGGCAGGCCTCGACGTCGCGGTGTGCAAGCCCGTGCAAACCGGAACTCGGAATGGTGACGACGATCTTGTCGAGGTGGCCCGACTGTCTGGCGTTAGCCAACTGCACTCGCTGGCACGTTTTCCCGATCCGTTGGCGCCACTGGCCGCCGCCCAGCGAGTGGGTGCGGTGCTGCCCGCCGGGGCGGCGCTGGTGGACATGGTGACCGCGGCGGACCGGCCGGGCCGGCTGACCCTCGTCGAGGGGGCCGGCGGCCTACTGGTGGAGATCGGCGCCGACGGGCTCACGCTGCGCGACCTCGCCGCGGACCTCGGCGCTCAAGTGCTCACCGTGGTCGCACCGGGTCTGGGCACGCTCAACCACACCGCCCTGACTCTGGAGGCTTTGACCAATCGGGAGGTCGACAGTGCCGGGTTGGTGATCGGCGCGTGGCCCGCCGAGCCGGGACTGGCCGAGGTGGGAAATGCCGAGGCGTTGGCCCGGATGGCCCCGCTGCGTGCGCAATTGCCTGCGGGCCTCGGCGCGGTGACGGTGCCTGAATTCGAATCGGTCAGCACAGCGGCCTTTGAACGGGCCTGGGCCGAGAGCTTGGTCGGCTGATGGTGCACTCCGTCGAGTTGCTATTCGACGAGAAGACCGAGTCGATGGTTCGACGCATCTGGGAGGATCTTGCGGTTGCCGGGGTACGCAGTCCGGCCGTGCGCACATCCGTAAGCAACCGTCCACACGTCACGCTGGCCGTGGCCGAACGGATGGACGACGCGGTAGCCGCCGCGGTGCGACCGGCCCTGGCGCGGCTGCCGCTGGACTGCCTGATCGGAGCGCCGATGGTGTTCGGGGTCCGCTCCACCACCCTGGTGCGGTTGGTGGTTCCGTCTGCTGAGCTACTCGGCCTGCATGCGGAGGTGTACCGGATCTGCCTGCCGCACATGGGGGATGGACCGCTGAGGAATGTGCAGCCCGGAAGCTGGACACCGCACGTCACACTCGCACGACGAATGGCACCCGATCAGCTGGCGAAGGCCCTGGCGGTGCGAAACCTGGCCCGCGAGATCCGCGGCCGCCTCACGGGGTTGCGGCACTGGGACGGCAATGCGAAGGTCGTGCACCCGATCAGCTGAGCTTGTCAGGCCTCGGCGCGGCTGTGGGTGGCGATCCCGTCGACGAGCAGGCCCAAGCCGAAGGTAAACCGGGCTCCGGCATCCTCGCCCCAGATGGTTTGGGTGACGTCGGCGCCCGCAGCGTCCCATTGCATCCGCGACTGCTCGTCGGCGGTGAAGCCGAGCGTGTAATAGATGACGGTGCGGGCGGCCAGTTCGGCGTGAGTCGATTCCAATCCGACCTCGGCGGCCGCGGCACGCAGTTGCGCGAGAACGTGTCTCATCACCTCTGACTGGCTGGCGGCGAAGCTCGCTGACACCAGTTCGGCGCCGTCAGTGTGCGAGAGCAGGGCTTCGCGCAGCCGACCGCAGGTGCCGAGGATACGATCGCGCCAGCTGCCAGCTTCAGGGCCGGAGGTGGCCCGGTCGTTGAGAGGGTGCAGAACCCGATCGGCGACCGCGCCGAGAAGCTGCTGTTTGTTGGCGAAATGCCAGTACAGGGCACCGGGGGAGACGGCGAGCTCACGGGCCAGGCGGCGCATCGACAGGTCGGCGATCCCGTAATCGTCCAGCAGTGACGTCGCCGCATCGACCACGTCGCGTTTGTGGAGCTGCACATCAGTACCCTAACCTGAACGGTGTTCAATTGTCGGCT
>CAZCHU010000023.1:13291-34686 GCA_964498215.1 uncultured Mycobacterium sp.
CGCCGACGAGACATGCGAGGAGGCTCGACGGGTGAGCGACATTCTGGCAGTGGCCCGGGAGCAGGTGCTGGGACGGGGCGATGGCCTTGATCAGGACCAGACTCTGCAGGTGCTGCAGCTGCCGGATGACCGCCTCGACGACCTGCTGGCGTTGGCGCATGAGGTTCGGATGGCATGGTGCGGCCCCGACGTCGAGGTTGAGGGCATCATCAGCCTCAAGACCGGCGGCTGCCCTGAAGATTGTCATTTCTGTTCGCAATCAGGACTTTTCGCGTCTCCGGTGCGGAGCGCGTGGCTGGACATCCCGAGCCTGGTGGAGGCGGCAAAGCAAACCGCCAAGACGGGCGCGACCGAGTTCTGCATCGTGGCCGCGGTACGCGGGCCGGATGAGCGCCTCCTTGCTCAGGTTGCGGCTGGAATCGAGGCGATCCGCGACGAGGTCGACATTCAGATCGCTTGTTCGTTGGGCATGTTGACCCAAGATCAGGTCGAGCGCCTGGCGGCGATGGGTGTACACCGCTACAACCACAATCTCGAGACCGCGCGGTCGTTCTTCACCAATGTGGTTACCACCCATTCATGGGAAGAGCGTTGGGGCACATTGCAAATGGTTCGCGAGGCCGGTATGGAGGTGTGTTGCGGCGGCATTCTCGGCATGGGGGAGTCGCTGGAGCAGCGTGCCGAGTTCGCCGCCGATCTCGCAGAGCTCGACCCGCACGAGGTGCCGCTGAACTTTCTGAACCCGCGGCCGGGGACCCCGTTCGGAGATCTGGACGTGCTGCCTGCGTCCGACGCGCTCAAGGCGGTGGCAGCGTTTCGGCTGGCGCTGCCGCGCACGATGCTGCGGTTCGCCGGCGGCCGCGAGATCACCTTGGGGGACCTGGGTGCCAAGAAGGGCATTCTGGGCGGTATCAATGCCGTGATCGTTGGCAACTATCTGACCACATTGGGCCGGCCTGCAGAGGCTGACCTGGAGCTGCTCGATGATCTGCAAATGCCGATCAAAGCGCTGAACGCCAGCCTGTAGACAGGTGCGGTGATGACCATCGACCACCCAGCCATCCCGCGCGGAAGCGGTCTGCCCCCTCCTGTCGGCGCGGGACGCTACAACGTGTACACCGGTGCTGCCGGGAGCGGCGCGGTGTCGACCGCTGCCCAGCTCGGCCTGGAGCCGCCTCGATTCTGCGCCGATTGTGGGCGCCGGATGATCGTGCAGGTTCGGCCCGATGGATGGTGGGCGAAGTGTTCGAGGCATGGAATCGTGGATTCGACGGATCTGGAGTGGCAGCGATGAGTCGCTCGGGTGACGAGCCGAAGGTCTCGCGTGCGCGCGCGGCGCTGACCGTCGTCGCGGGTCTGGCCGTGGCGGGTGCAGTCGTTGGAGCGCTGTGGGCGTGGCTGGCCCCGCCGATACACGGGTTGGTGGCATTGACCCGTGGCGGCGAGCGAATCACGGCATACCTCGGCAGTGAGTCCGATCACTGGTTCACCGCGGCAGCGTTGCTCATCGGCATGCTTTCCGTGCTGGGTGTTGTCGCGGCAGCTCTGGTGTGGCAGTGGCGCGCTCACCGCGGGCCCGTGCTGGCAGCTGCTCTCACCGTCGGCGGTGTGGCAGCGGGCGCGGCGGCGGCGGGAACGGGAGCCTTGGCCGCGCATTGGCGGTACGGGACCATCGATATGGCCGCGGTGCCAGTTTCGGAAGAACATCGGGTTCACTACGTCGTAGAAGCACCTGCGGTGTTCTTTGGCCATTCGCCGCTACAGATGGCAGCGACGGTGCTCTTCCCGGCCGGAGTGGCGGCGCTGGTGTACCTGCTGGCCGCCACAGCGACCGCGCGCGACGACCTCGGCGCCTGGCCGCGGGTCGAGCGGCCCGTACCGACTATTGATCGAACGTGGACAGAGGCTGACGTTCCACCCGTCGCCCCGTCATCACCTTCGCCGTGATCACGCCAAGGGTGAGCATGCCCCGGTAGGTCGACGGATTCAGCAGCGTGGGCCATTTTGTTCGTGAGATGTGCGTCCGTATCGGCCGGCCGGCGAAACGGTCCCTGAGCCAGCGCAGCGTCATCGGCGCCGACATCGGATGTAGAAGCATGTGCTCGCTGAGCATGTCACGGTGGTAGGTGACGCTGGCGCCACCGCGGGTGTAGGTCTCAGTCAACTCGTCGATGTCGTCGACGGAGACGATCCGGTCGTGCACCGCCTGGACGACGAGCACTGGCGGCCTAGGTGCGCAGGTTCCGAGTTTGATGCTGTTGAAGACATGCTGGACTTCGGGGGTCAGCAACATCTCCTCGAGTGGGCGGTCGATCAGGTCGGCCATGTCCGTGCCGGCCATTCGCAGCATGGCGTGCAGCGTCGTCATCTTCTCGATGCGAGCCAGCGTCGCCTTGCCTTCATCGGTGGCGTGCTCGGAGATGAGACGGTCCAGGTCGGGGTAGATATGAGCCAGCGCCGCGACGACCATCGCGGGTAGGCCCGAATAGATGCTGCCGTTGAGCCGTTTGAAAGTGTGGCCCAGGTCACCGACCGGCGACCCGAGGACTGCACCTACCACGTTGAGTTCGGGTGCGTAGCTGCCCTGGACTTCGGCAGCCCACGCCGAGGCCAGCCCGCCGCCGGAGTAGCCCCACAAGCCGATGGGCGATTCCGGGGTCAGGCCGAGCGGATCGTGGTTGATAGCGGCGCGTACTCCGTCGAGCACGTGGTAACCGGGTTCGTGGGGCGCGCCCCACATGCCGGCGGTGCCTTCATGGTCGGGAACCGAGACAGCCCAGCCTTCGGCGAGTGCGGCCGCGATGAGCAGGAACTCGAACTGTGCGAACGAACCGACGGCTTTTGCGCGGCGCCGCAGCGCGTAGGACGGGAAGCATCTCCCGGCCACGGCATCGATGGCGCACTGGTAGGAGACGATCGGCAGCGGTCCCGCGGAGGGCCGGTCGGTGGGGATCACCACGGTGGTGACGGTGACTCGCGGCTCTCCGTTGAGGTCGGTGGTGCGGTACAGCAGCTGGGTGGCCTTGAACTTCTGCCGAACCAGCCCCATGAACGCGAGCTCGACATCCCGAGACCGCAACACCGTGCCGGGACGGGCATGTTCGAAACCGGCTGGGGGCCGATGAAACGAGTCATAGGCAGGAATGACCGGCCGTGCCTTGCGCTGCAGTGGTTCGTGCTGAGCCTGTCCGATCCACTCAGCTCCGGTTGACCGCGCCACGCCACCCATGTCCATCCAGGCATTGTTCCTTAAGGAGGTGTTAAGAATCCAGTCACCTCATCCGGGCGGTCGCAATGCGGCGAACTCGTCAGTGACCCGGTAGCGAGAGTCGGTGAACCGATACAGGGCTGCGGGGCGGCCACCGCTTCGGCCCGAGCGTGCGGTGGTTCCTGTCCTGGTGATCACCTGGCGGCGTTCGAGCACCCGCTGCAGATTGGTCGCGTCAACGGGGTGTCCCAGTGCGGCGCTGTAGATGTCGCGCAACGTGGACAGCGCGAATTCGCCAGGGGCCAATGCGAACCCGATATTGGTGTAGGACAACTTCGCGACCAGGCGGTTGTGGGCGTGTTCGACCATCGGGCCGTGGTCGAAGGCCATCGGCGGCAGGTCGCTGACCGGATGCCAGCGGGTGTCGGCGGGCAGTTCTGGCGTGGCGGGGGATGGCACCAGCCCAAGGAATGTCGAGGCGATGGTGCGAGTTCCGGGGACGCGTTGAGGTTCGGAGAACACTGCGAGTTGTTCGAGGTGGGCAATCTCACGCAGGTCCACCTTCTCGGCGAGTTGGCGCCGGACCGAGCTCGTCATGTCTTCGTCCTCGCCGAGCCTCCCACCCGGCAGCGACCATTTCCCGCGTTCGGGGCTGAGGGCTCGCTGCCACAGCAGCGCGTGAAGTGCAGGTTTGCGGTTGGTGCTTAGCCGCTGGCTCTGACGAACCTGGAACACGGCGGCCAGCACCTCGTGGTCGGTGCTAATATGGGGCATGTTTTCGATTGTAAGTCGAAAACCTCGACGGAGTGAAGGAGGCGGAGATGACGATCATCGATCAGTTGCCCGCTAACCATCTGTTGGAGCGGATCGTCGATGGTCCGGGTGGATTCTCCGGGGTCGACGGCGACGCAGAATGGGCCGCTGAAGTGCGCCGCCTGGTTGAGCTGCGCGGCGCCACGCTACTGGCGCACAATTACCAGCTGCCGGCGATCCAGGACATCGCCGACCATGTCGGTGACTCGCTGGCGCTGTCGCGTATCGCTGCCGAGGCGCCCGAGGACACGATCGTGTTCTGCGGGGTGCACTTTATGGCCGAGACCGCAAAAATCCTCTCGCCGGCCAAATCAGTGCTGATTCCCGACCAGCGGGCGGGGTGCTCGTTGGCGGATTCGATCACAGCCGACGAGCTTCGCGCCTGGAAAGCCGAGCATCCCGACGCGGTTGTCGTCTCCTACGTCAACACCACTGCGGCGGTCAAAGCCGAGACCGACATCTGCTGCACCTCATCTAATGCCGTGGAAGTCGTGAACTCGATTCCGGCCGACCGCGAAGTGCTGTTCTGCCCCGACCAGTTCCTCGGTGCGCACGTGCGCAGGGTGACCGGCCGGAAGAATCTGCACGTGTGGGCCGGTGAATGTCATGTGCACGCCGGGATCAACGGCGATGAGCTCGCTGCACAGGCCCAAGCGCACCCCGATGCGGAGCTGTTCGTCCATCCCGAATGTGGTTGCGCCACTTCGGCTTTGTACCTTGCTGGCGAGGGGTCATTCCCGCAGGACCGGGTCAAGATCCTGTCCACTGGTGGAATGCTCGATGCAGCTCACGGAACCGGGGCCCGTCAGGTCCTGGTGGCCACAGAAGTTGGAATGCTGCACCAACTGCGCCGTGCGGCGCCCGACGTCGACTTCCGCGCTGTGAACGAGCGGGCGTCATGCAAGTACATGAAGATGATCACCCCGGCGGCGCTGCTGCGCTGCTTGGTGGAAGGTGCCGACGAGGTCGACGTCGAGGTGGACGTTGCGGCAGCCGCCCGGCGCAGCGTGCAGAGGATGATCGAGATCGGTCAGCCCGGCGGCGGCGAATGAGGCGCTTGTGCGGCGGCGCCACCATGTGGAAACAACGCGCCGACGTCGTTGTCATCGGCGCGGGCGTGGCAGGGTTGGCCGCTGCGCTGGCGGCGCATCGGCGGGGGCGCAAGGTTGTGCTGCTGAGCAAGTTCGGTCAGACCGCGACGTTCTATGCACAAGGTGGCATCGCCGTGGTGCTGCCGGAGGTCCTATGCGGCAACGGAGACTCAATCGATGCCCACGTTGCCGACACCCTCGCCGCGGGCGGGGGAATCTGTGACGCGGACGCGGTCGGTTCGATCGTGGCCGACGGCTACCGCGCCGTCGCCCGACTGGTTGCCGACGGCGCACGGTTCGACGAATCATCACCGGGCCGTTGGGCGCTGACCCGGGAAGGCGGGCATTCCCGCCGACGCATCATCCACTCGGGCGGCGACGCCACCGGTGCCGAAGTGCAGCGTGCGCTCGATGTTGCGGCAGCCAACCTCGACATACGCCGCAACCACGTCGCCCTTGAGTTGCTGACGGATGCGGGCATCGCCTCCGGTGTGTTGGTACTCAGCGAGGATGGGCCTGGCGTCATCCACGCACCCTCGGTCATTCTCGCCACCGGTGGACTCGGGCATCTGTACGAAGCCACCACCAATCCGCAGGGGTCGACCGGCGATGGAGTGGCGCTGGCGATGTGGGCCGGTTTGCCGGTCAGTGACCTGGAGTTCATTCAGTTCCACCCGACCATGCTGTTCGACGGGCCGGGACGTGGCCGGCGCCCCCTCATCACCGAGGCGTTGCGTGGCGAAGGAGCGAAACTCATTGATGCACAGGGAAACTCGGTTACCGACGGTGTGCACCCGTCGGGCGACTTGGCTCCACGCGACGTGGTCGCCGCCGCCGTCGAGGCGCGACTAGCCGCGACCGGAGATTCCTGTGTCTATCTCGACGGGCGTGCCATTGCGAACTTCGCCCAGCGCTTCCCAACGGTGACCGCGTCATGTCGGGAGGCGGGCATCGATCCCACGCGCCAACCGATCCCGGTGGTGCCGGGGGCCCACTACAGCTGCGGCGGCGTCGTGACCGATGTCTCCGGCTGCACCGAAGTTCCGGGATTATTCGCTGCGGGTGAGGTGGCGCGAACCGGGATGCATGGAGCCAACCGGTTGGCTTCCAACAGTCTGCTGGAGGGACTGGTAGTCGGCGGGCGGGCCGGTGATGCTGCCGCCCGGCACGCCAAAGCCGCGGGCCCAGCCCGGATAGTCACTCCAGCGCTGCCGGTGCGGCCCGCGGTGCCCGGGGCGGAGTTGCGGCGCGCCATGACCCGGCATGCCTCCGTCGTGCGAAACGGCGATGGCCTGGACCGGTTGGTCGACCTTCTCGATAATGCTGAGTCGCGAATAATCAAGTCATCCAACGATTTCGAAGATTCGGCGCTGACTGCCGTCGCGGCCGCGGTGGCCGCTGCAGCGTTGGCGCGCACGGAGTCCCGCGGCTGCCATCATCGCTCGGATTTCCCGGAAGCGGACCCCGCGCAGGCGTTCAGCATCGCCCGCACGGCCGCCAGCCAGGCGCCAGCCGCGGTGGGTTGCTGATGGCGCTTACCCCCGATGAACTCACCGAGGCTCGCACTGCCATCACCCGAGCGCTCGAGGAGGACCTGCGGTACGGGCCGGACGTGACGACGCTGGCCACCGTGCCTGCCGATGCCACGACCACTGCGTCGATGGTGGCCCGGCAGCCCGGTGTCTTCGCCGGCTCCGACATCGCACCCGTGGTTTTCGACGAGGTGCTGGGCGCCGGCGAATACTGCATAGAACACCGGGTGCCCGATGGCACGCGTTTGGACGTCGGCGGGGTCGCCCTTACCGTGCGTGGGTCGACGCGGGGCCTGCTTACCGCTGAGCGCACGATGCTGAACCTGGTATGTCACCTGTCGGGCATCGCGACCACCACCGCTACCTGGGTGGAGGCCACCTCCGGAACTTCTGCTCAGATCAGGGACACCCGTAAGACGTTGCCTGGCCTGCGGTTGCTGCAAAAGTATGCGGTGCGGGTGGGCGGCGGCCTCAACCACCGCCTCGGGCTCGGCGATGCCGCCCTGATCAAGGACAACCACGTGGCAGCCGCCGGGTCGGTGCTTGCGGCCCTGCGCGCAGTGCGCTCGTCGGCGCCGGATCTGCCCTGTGAGGTAGAGGTCGACTCGCTCGAGCAACTCGACGAGGTTCTTGCCGAGGGTGTCGCACTGGTGCTCTTGGACAACTTTCCGGTCTGGCAGACACAGATCGCGGTACAACGCCGCGATGCCCGATCGCCGCGAACGAAATTGGAATCGTCGGGGGGACTATCTCTGGACACCGCCACGGAATACGCGGGAACAGGTGTGGACTACCTCGCGGTCGGCGCGCTCACCCATTCGGTGCGGGTGCTCGATCTCGGTTTGGATCTGGAGTCATGAGCGGGCCGGCGGTGCACCACAGACTGCCCTATGCGGCCCTCGCGGTCGCTGTGTTGTCCTTGGCGGTCGCGGCGTTCGCACTGTTTGGCGTCAACGGCGGGGAGCCGGAGTACACCGACAGCCAGCGCAGCGACGCTAAGACCGCGATCTGTGCGGCCTTCGAGACCGTCAGCAAGGGCGTGGCTCGGAACACCAACCTGGAGCCGCCCGGTGGCTCCGATGACATCGCCGGGGCGCTTGCGGTCGCGGCCAACGCGCGAGTGGCGCTCTACGACGGCGGGCAATACTTGCTCGCGCGACTGGAGCCTGCCACTCCTGCCGACCTCGCTGGCGAGATCCGTACCTTCGGCAACCAGCTGATGGACATCGGGGCGGCGGCAACCGCGGGTGTGCCGAACAACGACCCGGTTCAGGCCGGCCGGTTGAGGGATGCGGAGGCGGCCAGCACGGCCATCACCGGCCTGTGCCGGTAACCGCCTGCAGCGCTATTGCCTCGGCTCAGGCGATATCGGCGACGAACACACCGGAGCGCTTTCCGACCACCTGCGCCATACGCGGCAACGAGTGGTCCACGGTGCCCGCCGGCAGCACCCGGACATTGATCAGGTGCAGGCTCTTGTTGCCGATCTGGATGTCCGCTTCACCGGCGGCCAACACGTTCTTCACCCAGTTGGTCTTGCCGTGGGCCAAACCGATCGCCAGCACGTGACCCTTGCGGTAGGGCGTCACAATGGTTTCGTACTCTTTGCCCGAGGTGCGTCCGCGATGCTTGATCACCCCCATTCCGGGCATTCGCTTCGAGAACGGCCGCAGCATCGGGTTGAGGTATTTGATCTGCAGTCGCTCGAACCACGGTGGAAACAACATCGGTACGCCCGGCGCATCGTTGGGGTGGTCACGCTTGGCGGGTCGATCGGACATGACGCCTCCGATACTGATTTGTGCTGCTCTGGGACAATGGACAGCGTGAATGTATCGGCAGGACTGCTGCGGCGCATCGATCTGCGTGGTGCCACGCTGTCGGCGGCCAAACTTCGGGCCGCCCTCCCGCGCGGCGGGGTCGATGTCGACACGGTTGTTCCCAAGGTAAGGCCCATCGTCGAGGCCGTTGAACAGCGGGGAGCCGAGGCCGCCCTTGACTACGGTGCGTCCTTCGACGGCGTTCGGCCGGCGCAGGTCCGAGTGCCCTCCGACAAACTCGTGGCGGCTCTGCGCATGCTGGACTCCGAGGTGCGGGTCGCCCTCGAGGTGGCGATCGAACGAGCCCGCACGGTACACGCCGCGCAGCGCCGTGCCGACGTCACGACGACCCTGGCCCCCGGCGCGACGGTGACCGAACGCTGGGTTCCCGTCGAACGCGTGGGTTTGTACGTCCCCGGTGGTAACGCCGTCTATCCGTCCAGTGTCGTGATGAACGTGGTGCCCGCGCAGATTGCCGGGGTGGAGTCCCTGGTCGTTGCGAGCCCTCCGCAGGCCGAGCATGGTGGCCTGCCGCACCCGACCATCCTGGCTGCTGCCGCACTGCTCGGAGTCACCGAGGTGTGGGCTGTTGGGGGTGCACAGGCGGTGGCGCTGCTGGCCTACGGCGGCGTCGACACTGATGGCGTTGGGGCGTCCGGAGATGGCACCGAGCTTTCACCGGTCGACATGATCACGGGTCCGGGCAACATCTATGTCACGGCCGCCAAACGGATCTGCCGGTCTCAAGTCGGCATCGACGCCGAAGCCGGGCCGACTGAGATCGCAATCCTGGCCGACTTCACGGCTGATCCGGTCCACGTGGCTGCGGATTTGATCAGCCAGGCCGAGCACGACGAGATGGCCGCCAGCGTGCTTGTCACCTGCAGCACCCAGCTGGCCGATGCCACTGAGCGGGAGTTGGCTGTCCAACTGGAGACGACGACACACCGTGAGCGCGTGACGGCAGCGTTGACCGGGCGGCAGTCGGCGATCGTGTTGGTCGACGACCTCGACGCCGGGGTGCGTACCGTCAATGCGTACGCCGCCGAACACCTTGAGATACAAACGGCGGATGCGGCCGGTGTCGCGAAGCGCATCCGATCCGCGGGTGCGGTTTTCGTGGGCCCCTGGTCGCCGGTAAGCCTGGGTGACTACTGCGCCGGGTCCAACCACGTGTTGCCCACCGCAGGGTGCGCCAGGCACTCCAGCGGCCTGTCGGTGCAGACGTTCCTGCGCGGCATACACGTCGTCGACTACACCGAGGCGGCGCTCAAAGACGTATCGGGCCATGTGATCACCCTGGCGCAGGCTGAGGATTTGCCCAGCCACGGCGAGGCCGTTCGCCGGAGATTCGAGAGATGAGCCCAGGAGAGGTGCCTGGCCGCCGGGTGACGCTGGATCACCTGCCGTTGCGTGCGGATCTGCGTGGCAAATCGCCCTACGGTGCACCGCAGCTGGCTGTGCCGGTGCGGCTGAATACGAACGAGAATCCGCATCCACCGACACAGGCCCTGATCGACGACGTTTCCGAGTCGGTGCGGGCGGTCGCGGGCGGGTTGCACCGCTATCCCGACCGCGATGCGGCGGCGTTGCGCACCGACCTGGCCGCCTACCTGACTTCGCAGACCGGAACAGCCGTCGGTGTCGACAACGTGTGGGCGGCCAACGGGTCCAACGAGATCCTGCAGCAGCTGCTGCAGGCATTCGGAGGGCCGGGACGCAGTGCGATCGGCTTCGTTCCGTCCTATTCGATGCACCCGATCATCTCGGATGGGACCCAGACGGAGTGGCTGGTCGCCAATCGTGCCGACGACTTCAGCCTCGATGCCGGTGTGGCTGCGCGCGCAATCAAAGAGCACGATCCCGACGTCGTTTTCATTGCCAGCCCGAACAACCCTTCGGGTCAAAGTGTTTCGAGCGATGACCTGCGGCTGCTGCTCGACGCCATGACCGACGGGATCATGATCGTCGATGAGGCGTACGGCGAGTTCTCCGCGCAACCCAGCGCAATCGGTCTCATCGCCGACTACCCGACGAGGCTCGTCGTGACCCGCACCATGAGCAAGGCCTTCGCCTTCGCCGGCGGCCGGTTGGGATACCTGGTCGCGGCTCCCGCCGTCATTGAGGCGATGCTGCTGGTGCGGCTTCCCTACCATCTGTCGTCAGTGACGCAGGCGTCCGCCCGTGCGGCGTTGCGCCACGCCGAGGACACTCTGGGCAGCGTCGCGACCTTGATCGCGGAACGAAACAGGGTGTCAGAGGCATTGACAGCCTTGGGTTTCCGGGTGATACCCAGTGACGCGAACTTCGTGCTGTTCGGCCAATTCGCCGACGCGCCGGCCACCTGGCAACGTTATCTAGATGATGGCGTTCTCATTCGGGACGTCGGAGTTCCGGGATATCTTCGCACCACCATCGGCCTGGCTGACGAGAATGACGCGCTGTTGGCCGCCAGCGCCCGAATAGGAGCATCGTGACCCAGCCCACCCCTACACAGTCCGGCCGGGACCCCCGTCGCGCGAAGATCGCACGGAAGACCAAGGAGTCCGACATCGTCGTCGATCTGAACCTCGACGGCACCGGGCAGGTGAGTGTTCAGACCGGCGTCCCGTTCTTCGACCATATGCTCACCTCGTTGGGGACACACGCCAGCTTCGACTTGACGGTGCAGGCCACAGGTGACATCGAGATCGAGGGCCACCACACCATCGAGGACACCGCGATCGTGCTCGGTCAGGCCCTGGGCCAGGCGCTCGGTGAGAAGAAGGGGATCCGCCGCTTCGGAGATGCGTTCATCCCGATGGATGAGACTCTGGCCCACGCTGCGGTCGACGTGTCCGGCCGACCGTACTTCGTGCATACCGGAGAACCGGACTACATGGTCGAATACACGATCATGGGGTCTACAGGAACCCAGTTGACGCCGTATCACACGGTCGTGAACCGGCATGTGTTCGAGTCCCTGGCGTTCAACGCCCGAATCGCGCTGCACGTGCGCACCCTGCACGGCCGCGACCCACACCACATCACCGAGGCACAGTACAAAGCCGTTGCCCGAGCTCTGCGCCAGGCCGTCGAGTACGACCCGAGGGTCGCCGGGATACCGTCAACCAAAGGCGCGTTGTGACAACACCTTACGGGAAATAACGGTGCCGAAACTTGTCGTTCTGGATTACGGGTCGGGCAACCTGCGCTCGGCACAGCGCGCGCTGGAACGTGTCGGGGCTGAGGTTGAGGTCACTGCCGACCCGTCAGCGGCCATGGCCGCCGAGGGCCTCGTGGTTCCCGGGGTCGGCGCGTTCGAGGCGTGCATGGCGGGCCTGCGCAAGATCGGCGGGGAAAAGATCATCGCCGATCGGTTGGCCGCGGAACGGCCGGTACTGGGGGTCTGCGTGGGCATGCAGATCCTCTTTGCCCGAGGCGTCGAGTTCGGCGTCGAGACGGCCGGTTGCGGCCAGTGGCCGGGCGCGGTCGTCCGACTGGACGCCCCGGTGATCCCGCACATGGGCTGGAACGTCGTCGATGCCCCGGCGGACAGTGTGTTGTTCGGTGGGCTGGATTCCGGAACCCGCTTCTACTTCGTGCACTCGTATGCCGCTCAGCAGTGGGAGGGAAGTTCTGAGGCCAAACTGACCTGGGCCAACCATGAGGTACCTTTTCTGGCCGCAGTCGAGGACGGTGCGCTGTCGGCCACCCAGTTTCATCCTGAAAAGAGTGGTGACGCGGGCGCCGAGTTACTCTCGAACTGGGTCGGGGCGCTAAATTGACCGGCGTGAAATTGATCCTGTTGCCGGCCGTTGACGTTGTCGAGGGCCGCGCGGTGCGCCTGGTTCAAGGACAGGCTGGTAGCGAGACCGAATACGGCTCGGCCCTGGATGCGGCGATGACGTGGCAGCGGGACGGTGCCGAGTGGATTCATCTCGTCGACCTCGATGCTGCCTTCGGTCGCGGGTCCAACCGCGAATTGCTCGCCGAAGTCGTAGGCAAACTCGATGTTGCGGTCGAGTTGTCGGGTGGTATCCGCGACGACGAGTCGCTGGCAGCGGCACTGGCCACTGGCTGCGCGCGCGTCAACCTGGGTACAGCCGCGCTGGAGAACCCGCAGTGGTGTGCCAAGGTCGTGGCTGGACACGGCGAACGGGTCGCTGTGGGACTCGATGTCAAGATCACCGATGGCGAGTGGCGTCTCCGTGGCCGCGGCTGGGAGACCGACGGCGGTGACCTCTGGCCTGTTTTGGATCGTCTTAATCGCGAAGGGTGTTCACGCTTCGTCGTCACCGACGTCACCAAGGACGGCACCCTCAATGGGCCGAACCTGGACCTGCTTTCCAAGGTCGCCGAACGTACAGAGGCGCCCGTCATCGCTTCCGGTGGCGTGTCCAGCCTGGATGACCTGCGCGCGATCGCCACGTTGACAGACCGTGGCGTGGAGGGCGCTATTGTCGGGAAAGCTTTGTACGCAGGACGATTCACATTGCCGCAGGCGCTGGCCGCGGTCAACGGATGAACGACGATCCGCGCCGCCTGGCCGCGCTGCTTACCACCGCGGCCGAGGTGCTCGACGCCGTCTCGGCGCAGTTCATCGCGGGCCATCGCGCGGACTCTGCAGTCGTCAAGAAGGGTAACGACTTCGCCACTGAAGTGGATCTCGCGATCGAGCGCCGCGTGGTGGCCGAACTGACCAGGCTCACCGGCATCGGGGTGCACGGTGAAGAATTCGGCGGCGAACCACTGGACTCCGAGCTGGTGTGGGTGCTCGATCCGATCGACGGCACATTCAACTATGCCGCTGGCTTGCCGATGGCGGCAATCCTGTTAGGGCTGTTGGCCGACGGCCAGCCCGTCCTCGGCCTGACCTGGCTACCGTTCACCGCGCAACGCTATACCGGGATGGTCGGGGAACCGGTACGTTGCAACGGCGCCGAATTGGGATGCCTGAACCGCACGGAGTTACCCGATTCCGTCGTCGGGATCGGGACTTTCAATGTTGAGTCCCGGGGCCGCTATCCGGGTCGCTACCGTGCCGCGGTCCTGGAGAATCTGAGCCGTGAATGCTCGCGGGTGCGAATGCACGGCGCGACCGGCATCGACCTCGCCTATGTGGCGGCCGGAATCCTCGGCGGCGCGATCAGCTTCGGTCACCATATTTGGGATCACGCGGCAGGGGTGGCGTTGGTGCGCGCGGCCGGCGGCGTTGTCACCGAGCTGTCAGGTGAACCTTGGACCGTCTCCTCTCCCTCGGCGCTGGTGGCGGCCCCGGGCGTGCATGAGCAGATGTTGGAGATCATCAGGTCCGTCGGCGATCCGAAGGATTACCTGTGAGGGCAACCGGCAGCGTCGCAACCCGCGTCATCCCTTGCTTGGACGTCGATGCGGGCAGGGTAGTAAAGGGTGTCAACTTCGAAAACCTGCGTGATGCAGGTGATCCCGTTGAGCTGGCCGCCGCCTACGACGCCGAGGGCGCGGACGAGTTGACTTTCTTGGATGTCACGGCGTCCTCGTCGGGTCGGGCGACGATGCTGGACGTGGTGAGGCGAACCGCTGAACAAGTATTCATTCCCCTCACCGTCGGTGGGGGGGTGCGTTCGGTGGCCGACGTCGACGTCCTGCTGCGTGCCGGTGCGGACAAGGTCGCGGTCAACACCGCGGCGATAGCGCGTCCGGAGTTGCTTTCGGAGCTGTCGCGGCAGTTCGGATCGCAGTGCATTGTTTTGTCAGTAGACGCCCGCACCGTCCCGCAGACCACGCAGCCCACGACATCTGGCTGGGAGGTGACTACGCACGGTGGCCGCCGAGGCACCGGCCTCGACGCAATCGAATGGGCGGCGTACGGCGCAGAACTCGGTGTGGGAGAGATTCTGCTCAACTCGATGGACTTCGACGGCACGAAGGCGGGATTCGACCTGAAGATGCTGCGTGCAGTGCGCGGTGCGGTCTCGGTGCCGGTGATCGCCAGTGGCGGTGCCGGCGCGGTAGGAGACTTCGCGCCGGCAGTGACCGCCGGTGCTGACGCCGTACTGGCGGCGAGCGTGTTCCACTTCCGGGAGCTGACGATCGGTCAGGTGAAGGCGGCGATGGCAGCCGAGGGGATCGTGGTGAGATGAGCGCTCTTGATCCCTCGATCGCGAAGCGACTCAAGCGCGACGCCAACGGGTTGTTCAGCGCCGTGGTGCAGGAACGGGTTACGGGCCAGGTGCTGATGGTGGCGTGGATGGACGACGACGCGCTGGCCCGCACGTTGGAAACCCGTGAGGCAACGTATTATTCGCGCTCCCGTGGAGAGCAGTGGGTGAAAGGCGCGACGTCGGGGCACACCCAGCATGTGCATTCGGTACGGCTCGACTGCGACGGAGACTCGGTGCTCATCGAGGTGGACCAGGTCGGCGGCGCATGCCACACCGGCGACCACACGTGTTTCGACGCGGACCTGCTCCTGGGGCCGGAGGGTCAGGCGGACTGACGCTTGCGCAGTACTTCAAGTGCCTTGTCGGCATGGGCGTCCATGCTGAACTCGCTGGCGATCACGGCGAGCACGGTGCGGTCGGCGTCAATCACGAAAGTCGTTCGCTTCACCGGCATCAACTTTCCGAGCAGGCCGCGCTTGACGCCGAACTGCTCCGCCACGACACCGTCGGAGTCCGATAGCAGGGGATAGTCGAACTTCTGCTGTTGGGCGAACCGCGCCTGTTTATCGACCGGATCGGTGCTGATACCGACCATGCCGGCGCCGACAGCGGCGAACTGTGTCGCCAGGTCACGAAAGTGGCAAGCCTCCTTGGTGCATCCGGGCGTCATCGCGGCGGGATAGAAGAACAACACAATCGGTCCACCGGCGAGCAAGTCGGTCAGAGTCCTGGTCTTGCCCGTCTGGTCCGGTAGCTCGAACTCCGTCACCCGATCGCCCTGTTTGATAGGTGTCATGGTGACAACCGTACGTCTGGGAGGATGTCTGGGTGCAGACGACCGCTAACGCGCCTGACGGTGCTTCGCGTGCGCGCTCAGCTCCGCTAGCCACGACGTCGCGAGCGGACTTCCGGGCGCTGGCAGCCGAGCACCGGGTCGTTCCGGTGACGCGCAAGGTGCTCGCTGACAGCGAGACGCCGCTGTCGGCCTACCGCAAACTGGCCGCGAACCGACCTGGGACGTTCCTGCTCGAGTCGGCGGAGAACGGCCGGTCCTGGTCGCGGTGGTCGTTCATCGGCGCGGGTGCTCCGGCGGCGCTGACAGTGCGCGACGGCAAGGCCGTGTGGCTGGGGGTCACCCCGAAGGATGCCCCCGCAGGCGGTGACCCGCTGGATGCGCTGCGTAGGACGCTGACGCTGCTGGAGTCTGCGGCGCTGCCGGGTTTGCCGCCGCTGTCCTCGGGGTTAGTCGGGTTTCTCGCCTACGACATGGTGCGGCGATTGGAGCGACTCCCTGAGCTAGCCGTCGACGACCTGGGCCTGCCGGACATGCTTCTGCTGCTGGCTACCGATCTTGCCGCCGTCGACCACCACGAGGGCACCATCACGTTGATCGCCAATGCCGTCAACTGGAACGGCACCGACGACCGCGTCGACGATGCCTACGACGATGCGGTGGCCAGGCTGGATGTGATGACCGCGGCGCTCACCGAACCGCTGAAGTCGACCGTGGCCACCTTCGGCAGGCCCGCACCCTCGTATCGCTCCCAGCGCACCGTCGAGGAATACACCGCAATCGTCGACAAGCTTGTCGGTGACATCGAGGCCGGTGAGGCTTTCCAGGTGGTGCCGTCCCAGCGCTTCGAGATGGACACTGCCGCGGACCCGTTGGACGTCTACCGGATGCTGCGGGTATCGAACCCGAGCCCGTACATGTATCTGCTCAATGTTCCCGATCCTGATGGGGGACTGGACTTCTCGATCGTTGGATCGAGTCCCGAGGCGCTGGTTACCGTCGCGGATGGGCGCGCGACCACGCACCCGATCGCCGGTACCCGGTGGCGTGGGGCCAGCGAAGAGGAGGACCTGTTGCTCGAGAAGGAGCTGTTGTCCGACGAAAAGGAGCGCGCCGAGCACCTGATGCTTGTTGATCTCGGTCGCAACGACCTGGGTCGAGTCTGCGTGCCGGGCACCGTGCGGGTTGAGGACTACAGTCACATTGAGCGCTACAGCCACGTGATGCACCTGGTATCGACAGTGACGGGGTTGCTCGCCGAGGGCAGGACCGCCTTAGACGCAGTCACCGCCTGCTTCCCGGCCGGGACGCTATCGGGGGCGCCCAAGGTTCGGGCGATGGAACTGATCGAGCAGGTCGAAATGACTCGTCGAGGCCTGTACGGAGGTGTTCTGGGCTATCTCGACTTCGCCGGAAACGCCGACTTTGCGATCGCGATACGGACCGCGCTGATGCGCGGCGGCACCGCCTTTGTACAGGCTGGCGGGGGCGTCGTGGCCGACTCCAACGGGCCCTATGAATACAACGAGGCGGCGAACAAGGCCCGGGCCGTGTTGAGTGCAATCGCTGCTGCCGAGACGTTGAGCGAGCCATGATCCGGGTTGCTCAGCTTGTGCTCCTGCTCGCGGCGGCGACCCTGTGGGTGGCGTCGCGCGTGACGTGGGTTCAGATCAGCTCGTTCGATGGACTCGGGCATCCGAGAACGGCAGATCTGACCGGGGCGGCATGGTCGACGGCGCTGATCCCACTGGCGTTATTGGTGGCGGCTGCTGCGGTTGCAGCACTTGCCGTGCGGGGCTGGCCACTGCGGGTGCTGGCGATACTGGTGGCCGCAGCGAGCGCTGGAATGGCCTACCTTGCGATCAGCCTGTGGGTGATCGTCGACATCGCCGTGCGCGCCGCCCGCCTGGCAGAGGTGCCGGTGGCCGACCTGCTCGGCACCCAGAGACACTACCTAGGTGCCATATTCACTTTGGTCGCCGCAGCACTGACCTTGTTTGGTTCGGTCCTGTTTATGCGGTCGACGACCCAGGGGGGCTCTGATGCCGTGCGATACGCCCGTCGTCGTCCTGCGGACACCGGCCAGTCTGCGGCAGTCATGTCCGAGCGGATGATCTGGGACGCCCTCGACGAGGGGGCGGATCCCACCCATGACCCGGCCTATCCAGACAACAAGGGGCGGTGATCGGCGGTGGCGTGGTGGCGGTTACCCTTCGTTAAGAATCAAGCGGCCGTCAGGAGAAGGGAAGCGACACCTATGGGTTCGGCGACCGTGCTCGACTCCATTCTCGAGGGAGTGCGTGCCGACGTTGCTGCTCGTGAGGCTGCCGTGACCCTGGCTGAGGTCAAAGAGCGCGCCAGGCGCACACCGAAGCCACTGGACGTGATGGCCGCATTGCGCGCGCCGGGTGTCGGGGTGATCGCCGAGGTCAAGCGTGCCAGCCCGTCGCGTGGTGAGTTGGCCGCGATAGCCGATCCCGCGAAGCTCGCCAGCGCCTACCAGGACGGCGGTGCGCGGTTGATCAGCGTGCTGACCGAACAGCGTCGGTTCAACGGGTCGCTCGGTGATTTGGACGCTGTTCGTGCGGCGGTGTCGATTCCAGTCCTGCGTAAGGACTTCATCGTCCGGCCCTATCAGATTCACGAGGCTCGCGCGCACGGTGCTGACATGCTTCTGTTGATCGTCGCGGCGCTTGAACAGCCGGCGCTGGTCTCGCTGTTGGAGCGCACCGAGTCGTTGGGGATGACGGCGCTCGTCGAGGTGCACACCGAGGAGGAAGCGGACCGCGCATTGCAAGCTGGGGCCAAGGTCATCGGTGTGAACGCGCGCAACCTCAAGACCCTCCAGGTAGACCGGGACTGCTTCAGCAGGATCGCGCCGGGCCTGCCGAGCAATGTCATCCGCATTGCCGAGTCCGGGGTTCGGGGCACCGCTGACCTGCTCGCATACGCGGGAGCGGGTGCTGACTCAGTTCTGGTCGGCGAAGGCTTAGTCACCAGCGGTGACCCCCGAAGCGCCGTAGCCGACCTGGTCACCGCCGGCACGCATCCGTCGTGCCCGAAAACTACCCGTTAAGTGGCCGAGAACGCTGGCCCCGAACTGCCACGCGCCAGTGCGGCGGTGGCTGAACCCACCGCCCACGACCCGGATGCGCGCGGGCACTTCGGCGTGTACGGCGGCAGATACGTTCCCGAGGCGTTGATGGCCGTCATCGAGGAGGTGACAGCCGCCTACGACAAGGCCCGCGGCGATCAAGCTTTCCTCGATGAGCTGGATCGACTGCAGCGCCATTACGCCGGACGGCCGTCGCCGTTGTACGAGGCGGAGCGGCTCAGCGACCATGCAGGTGGCGCCCGGATCTTCCTGAAGCGAGAAGACCTCAACCACACCGGATCTCACAAAATCAACAATGTGCTGGGCCAGGCCCTGCTTGCCCGACAGATGGGTAAGACCAGGGTGATCGCGGAGACCGGAGCCGGCCAGCACGGGGTGGCCACCGCCACCGCCTGTGCGCTCATGGGTCTTGAATGCGTGATCTACATGGGCGCCGTCGACACCGCGCGCCAGGCGCTCAACGTCGCTCGGATGCGACTTCTGGGTGCGACCGTAGTGCCGGTCGAGTCTGGGTCCAAGACACTGAAGGACGCGATCAACGACACCTTCCGGGACTGGGTGACCAACGCCGACAGCACCTATTACTGCTTCGGTACCGCCGCGGGCCCCCACCCGTTCCCGATGATGGTGCGTGACTTCCAGCGCGTGATCGGACTCGAGGCCAGGGCGCAAATCCTGAATCAAGCGGGTCGGCTGCCCGATGCGGTCGCGGCGTGTGTGGGCGGCGGATCTAATGCAATCGGAGTGTTCCACGCGTTCATCGATGACCCGCAGGTGCGACTAGTCGGGTACGAGGCGGCGGGGGATGGTGTCGAAACCGGCCGTCACGCAGCGACTTTCACCGGAGGATCTCCGGGAGCGTTCCAGGGGTCATACTCGTATCTACTGCAGGACGATGATGGTCAAACCATTGAATCCCATTCGATCTCAGCCGGTTTGGACTATCCGGGGGTCGGCCCTGAGCATGCACTACTGAAGGATTTAGGTCGGGCACGCTACGAACCGATCACCGATACCGAGGCGATGGAAGCATTCTCACTGTTGAGTCGGACCGAAGGGATCATCCCGGCGATCGAGTCGGCGCATGCGGTGGCCGGAGCATTGAAACTAGGCGCTGAACTTGGCGCGGGTTCCATCATCGTGGTGAACCTGTCCGGACGTGGGGACAAGGACGTCGAGACAGCGGCGAAGTGGTTCGGTCTGCTCGGAGACGAGGCTAAATGAGTCGGTTGGCAAGCCTCTTCCATGCGTGCCGCGACGAGGACCGTTCGGCGCTGATCGGATATCTGCCCACGGGCTTTCCCGATGTACAGACCTCTATCTCTGCGATGACTGCGCTGGTCGAGTCGGGATGCGATCTGGTCGAAGTCGGCATTGCCTACTCTGATCCGGGGATGGACGGACCTACCATCGCCGCGGCCACCGAGGCAGCGTTGAGTGGTGGTGTTCGGGTCCGTGATGCGCTCACCGCGGTTGAGGCGATCAGCAATGCCGGTGGCCGCGCGGTCGTGATGACCTATTGGAACCTGGTGTTACGCAAGGGGGTCGACACCTTCGCCCGTGATCTGGCCTCGGCCGGAGGGCTTGGCATGATCACTCCTGATTTGATCCCCGACGAGGCGGACGAGTGGCTCGCCGCCTCTGAGGCACACGATCTGGACCGAATCTTCCTGGTAGCGCCGTCGTCGACACCCCAGCGTCTGGCTGAGACGACGAGTGCATCAAGAGGGTTCGTCTACGCAGCGTCCACAATGGGCGTAACCGGCTCACGTGACAACGTGTCGAATAGCGCACCAGAGCTGGTCAGCCGGGTCCGGGAAATCTCGGACATCCCGGTGGGTGTTGGTCTGGGGGTGCGGTCGGGGGCACAGGCAGCAGAGATCGGCGCCTATGCAGATGGTGTGATTGTCGGGTCAGCGCTGGTGTCTGCGCTTGAGGACGGTATCCCGGCATTGCAGACCTTGACCGAAGAGCTTGCTGACGGAGTACGGCAGAGGATCACTGCGTGACGACGACGGTTTTGGCGTATATCCCCAGCCCCGCACAGGGCGTCTGGGAGCTGGGTTCGGTGCCGCTGCGCGCGTACGCACTGTTCATCATCGTCGGGATCATTTCTGCGCTGGTGATCGGCGACCGCAGATGGGTGGCGCGGGGAGGTGAACCCGGGATCGTCTACGACGTCGCGCTGTGGGCGGTCCCGTTCGGGCTCCTCGGCGGTCGGGTCTACCACGTCATCACCGACTGGAGTACTTACTTTGGCGAAGGTGGAGCTGGTTTCAACGCTGCGCTCCGGATATGGGATGGCGGCCTCGGAATTTGGGGCGCGGTCACGCTGGGCGGTGTCGGCGCCTGGATTGCGTGTCGGCGGCGGGGGATACCGCTGCCCGCTTTCGGGGACGCTATAGCGCCCGGAATTGTTCTTGCCCAGGCTATCGGCCGGTTGGGCAACTACTTCAACCAGGAGCTCTACGGTCGTCCGACAACGCTGCCATGGGGCTTGGAGATCTACGAACGACGCAACGCCAGCGGCGCGCTGGACACACTCAACGGGGTGTCGACCGGCCAGCTGATCGAAGTGGTCCACCCGACGTTTCTGTACGAGTTGCTGTGGAACCTCCTGGTATTTGTCGCACTGATCTTGATCGACCGCAGATTCAAGATCGGACACGGTCGACTGTTCGCGATGTATGTCGCGGGTTACTGCGCGGGGCGGTTCTGGATCGAGCTGATGCGCAGCGACACCGCGACCCTCCTGGCAGGTATCCGCGTCAATTCATTCACCGCCACTTTCGTTTTCATCGGTGCGGTCGTCTACATCATGGCCGCCCCCAAAGGCCGTGAGGATCCCGCGGCCCTGCGCGGTCGCCACGACGCTGAGGTCGAGGACGACACCGTCGT
>CAZCHU010000024.1:0-34272 GCA_964498215.1 uncultured Mycobacterium sp.
GCCGGACGTTCTGGGCCTTGATGGTGATGCCGCGCTCCCGCTCGATGTCCATCCGGTCCAGGTACTGGGCTCGCATGTCACGGTCTGCGACCACACCGGTGATACCCAGCATCCGGTCGGCCAGGGTCGACTTCCCATGGTCGATGTGGGCGATGATGCAGAAGTTCCGAATCTGCGCCGGCGCAGTGAAGGTCTTGTCGGCGAAGGTGCTGATGGGAATCTCCTGGTGAGCGGGGTCGAGTCGGCATTCATTCAACCGAGGCAGGCCAGTCAAGAGTATCGAGCGCAAGCCCCCGCGACACAATCGAGCTCAGGGGCGTGCGCCTATGCTGGCGGCTATGACGTCCTCGTCATCGAATTGGAAGAACTTTCAGCGCTTCCTCCTCAAGGGCACCGAGAACCTCGTCTTCAACGAGGCTCCAAAAATCGTGCGACAACTCCAGCTGTCGGAGACCTTGCACCGCGGCATCCAGCAGGGCATCCGGATCGGCCTCGGCACCCTCGCCGGGGCTGCCGACGGTCCCGCCCCCGCATTGCCCGCCGGGCGTCCTGTATCCAGCACCTTCGCGCCGACCGCGCATCGCGCCCGCCGTGTCACCTACGCGCCCAAACTGGATGGCCAGGCGGACCCCGGCGAAGTGGTATGGACATGGGTCGTCTTCGAGGAAGACCCCAGCCGGGGCAAGGACCGCCCGGTGCTGGTCGTAGGGCGTGACCGACGAGTGTTGCTCGGACTGATGCTTTCCAGCCAGGAGCACCACCGAGACGATCCGAACTGGATCAGCATCGGCCGCGGCGGCTGGGACCACGAGGGCCGGGTCAGTTGGGTGCGTCTGGACCGAGTTCTCGACGTTCCCGAAGAGGGCATCAGACGTGAAGGGGCGATCCTGGACCGTGAGGTGTTCGACGGTGTCGCATCCCGCCTGCGCGCCGACTACTCATGGTCGTGAAGCCGGGTGCCGCCACATCTGCCACATCGTTGGTCCACCCGGGACGGTGATCTCCCCCGTCACGTCGAAACCGAACCTCAGGTAATAAGGGACATTGGACTCATTCGTCGATTCCAGGTAAGCCGGTGCACCCTGCGCGTCGCACCGATCGAGCCGCGACCGCATCAACGCCTGCCCGAATCCGGCCCCCCGGACATCCGGATCGCTGCCGATGACCCCCAGATACCAGTGCGGCTCCTCGGGATGGTGCTTTTTCATCAGCTCGCTGACCGCCATCCCACGGCGTGCATGACGCCCAATCGCCCACAGAAAGTTCGGCATCATCCGCCATTCCTCGCGCGGGGTCTGTTTCCAGCGTCCCGGGGCATCCCACAGTGCCGCGGCCCCCACCTCCCCGGCCCTACTCGCCACTTCCACCGCGCCACCGGCCAGGTAGTGGTGTCGGGTCATCGTCGCGAATATCTGCGATAGTGCGTTGGCCCGCCGTGCCTCGTCGGGCAGCATCCATCGCATCACGGGATCATCGAAGAAGGCCTGTCCAAGCACCCGCGAAAGGCTTCGAACGTCCGATTTCTGTGCGGTGCAGACCTCAACTGGCGATGACACGTCCGATCAGCCCTGGGTGATGTAGGCCTGGAGCTGCTCCTGTTCGCGCTCGAGTTCCTCCATGCGGGTCTTCACCACATCGCCGATGCTCACGATTCCGACGAGTCGGCCCTCGGCCACCACAGGGACGTGTCGAACCCTCTTCGTCGTCATCAACGCACTCAGGCTGTCCACCGAATCCTCTGGGGAGCATGTCGCCACCAACGTCGTCATGATCTCCAACACCGGGCGCTCCAGCAGCTCGCCACCGATGTCTCGCAATGCGCGCACCACGTCACGCTCGGAGACAATGCCGAGCAGGCCGTCCGGCGAGACCACCACCATCGCTCCGATGTTGCGTGCCGACAACTCGGTCAGCAACCCGGCAACCGACGTCTCCGGGGTGATGGTGGCCACGGTCGCGCCCTTACCGCGTAAGACGTCAGATATCCGCATAGCTTTCTCCCCATCGTCACTGCGTACACACCAGGCTATGCAATAAAAGTCGGCGGCGTTCGGAGTTTTGCACCCCCACGCACCCCGACAGACGGTTAGGTGGGTTCCATGATCGAAGTCACCCTGCTGGGCACCGGCAGCCCCATCCCCGACCCGAACCGGGCGGGACCTTCCACACTCGTACGCGCAGGCGATCAGACGTTCCTGGTGGACTGTGGTCGTGGCGTGCTACAACGCACCGCGGCCCTCGGGGTGGGCGCCAACAGCTTGTCCGCGCTGCTGTTGACGCACCTGCACAGCGACCACATCGCCGACCTGGGCGACGTTCTGATCACCCGATGGGTGTCGAACTTCGCTCCCGAGCTGGCCCCACTGCCAATCATCGGCCCGCCGGGAACCGCCGAAGTCGTCGAGAACACGTTGAAGGCCTTCAACTTCGACATCGGATATCGCATCGCCCACCATGCCGATCTGACCACGCCGCCGCCGGTGGAAGTGGAGGAGGTAACCGACGGGGTGGTGTGGGGCCGCGACGGGGTCCAGATCCGCGTCGCGCCCACCGATCACCGACCTGTCGCACCGACCATCGGGTTCCGTATCGAACACGAAGGGGCATCGGTCGTGCTGGCCGGTGACACGGTCCCCTGCCCTACCCTCGACGAACTGGCCTCCGGCGCAGGCGCATTAGTCCACACGGCGATTCGTCGAGACCTCATCGAACCGATGCCGATGCAACGGATCAAAGACATCTGCGACTACCATTCGTCGGTGGAGCAGGCCGCCGAGACCGCGGCCCGCGCCGGTGTCGGAATTCTGATCCTCACCCACTACGTGCCGGCTATCCAGCCCGGCCAGGAAGACCAGTGGCGGTCGCTGGCCGCTTCAGTATTCGATCGCCAGATCGAGATCGGCGACGACCTGCATCGAGTCGAAGTACACCCAGGTGTGGGCGCCGGGAAGGATTAAGCCAGCCGGGTGATCTCCACGACGACGTCGAGATCGGTGGACCCCTCACCGGAATAGATGCCCTTGAGCGGTGGTACATCCGAGTAGTCCCGGCCCACCCCGACGCTGATGTACTGCTCGTTGATTTCGGCGTCGTTGGTGGGGTCGTAATGCCACCACTGCCCCGTCCAGGCCTGAATCCAGGCGTGACTCTGTCCGTCGACGGTCTCACCGAGCTTCGCTTCGGGGTTGGGGTGCAAGTAGCCGGACACGTACCGCGATGGAATCCCCATGCTGCGCAACAACATCAAGGTCAGATGGGCGAAATCCTGACACACGCCCTTGCCTTCACGTAACGCGTCAACGCCCGATGTGTGCACGCCGGTGGTACCGGGCACATACTCGAGTTCACCCTGCACCCACCGTGCCGCCTCGATGACAGCCTGGGCCGGGTCGTTGTACTTCGCGATACGGCGCCCCACCCGCTGGATGCGCTTACTCGCAGGAACGTAGCGCGTCGGAGAGAGCATCTCGTCGTATTTGTCGACGACCGCCTCGGCAGCCAGCTCCTCCCAGCTGAACTCGATCGTCGGCGGTTCCGGGCAGTCGGTCTCAACCACCGAGGAGGCCGTCACCTCCAGCTCAGTGTGCGGCGCGTGCAGGTCGAACGACGTTACCGCCGTACCCCAGTAGTCGACGTATCGGTACGACCTGGTCGCCGGTACCGTCTCGACGCGATTGAGGATGACGTTCTGCCGCAGGTCCGACCTCGGCGTCAGCCTCGCCTCATTGAACGAAGCTGTAACCGGCGACTTGTAGGCATAGCCCGTGTCATGGATGACCCGCATCCGCCACATCTCAGACCTCGCCTTCTTCGATCACCAGCGCGCCATCGTGGCCCGCGTCCGTCCACGCCACCCACGGCGCAGAGTGGAAATACTCCTGCGCCAACGCTTCTCCGACATCAGCGCACATCAACTGAATACTCGCCAGACGCTCTTCCAGCGACTCCAGCAGCACGCCCTGTGGCAAAAACTCCAACTCGCTGCGGGCGCTACCGAGCAGACGTTGCGCCTCAGCGGTGGCACCTATCCTGTTGTATCGCCGCTTGTGCAGTTCATCGAGACTATGTTCGGCCAGCCTCAGCGAGTACACAGCCGAACGCGGGAAGGCCCGGTCCAGCAACATGAACTCAACGACCCGGGCCGCGTCGAGCACGCCTCTATAGGTACGGAGATAGGTGTCGTGAGCGCCAGCGGCGCGCAACACGGTCACCCATGCCGGCGAAGACGCACTGTCGCCGACGCGGGACAGCAGCAGGCGCACGGTCATGTCGACCCGTTCAATCGCCCTGCCCAACACCATGAATCGGTATCCGTCGTCGCGAGACAGGGTGGAGTCGGCCAGTCCGGCGAACATCGCCGCGCGACCCTCCACATACGACAGGAACTCGTACGGGCCGAGCCGTCTGGCGGCTCGTTCTCGCTCCGGCAACGCGTTGAAGGTGGTGTTGAGGCACTCCCAGATCTCGGTGGAGGTGACTTCGCGCGCGCCACGGGCGTTCTCCCTGGCCGCCGAGATCGCTTGAACAATCGAACACCCGCCACGACCATCGGTTTCCCGGCTGAACGCCACCAGGTCGGTCAGCGACCACAGGTCCAGGGCTGTCTCAGGGGCTTCCATGCCGAGCACCCGCAGCAGCGTGCGCGACGCCTGGTCCGGGTCCACGCTCGAGTCCTCAAGGATCTGGTGCACGGTGACGTCGAGGATGCGGGCCGTGTCATCGGCGCGCTCGACGTAGCGACCGATCCAGTAGAGCGACTCCGCGTTGCGTGCCAACATCAGTCCGTCACCGCCTGTTGTTGCTGCTGCTGCTGTTGTTGTTGCTGCTGCTGTTGTTGTTGCTGGGAAGACGGTTCGTCCCCATCTTTGTCACCCTTTGATCCCTTCGAGGGTTTAGGAAGGGAACGGACGACTTCCGCGGCGGCCAGTTCGCGTTGGGCCCCTGATGAGCGTGAAGCCAGCACCCAGGTGTCCTTCGATCCGCCGCCCTGGCTGGAGTTCACCACGAGGGAACCCTCGGGGAGAGCCACCCGGGTCAGTCCACCGGGCAGCACCCAGACATCTTCGCCGTCGTTGACCGCGAAGGGGCGGAGATCGACGTGGCGGGGACAGAGTTCGTCGCCGATCTGGGTCGGCACGGTCGACAGCTGCACGACCGGTTGTGCAATCCACCCGCGAGGATCGGCGTTGATCTTCTTGGTGATGCTGGCCAATTCCTTCTCGGACGCGTCCGGGCCGAACACGATTCCGTATCCGCCTGACCCCTCGACCGGTTTGATGACCAACTCGTCGACCCGATCCAGCACCTCCTCGCGTTCCTCATCGAGCCAGCACCGGAAAGTGTCGACGTTGGCCAGCAGCGGCTTCTCGCCGAGGTAGTACTCGATGATCGTCGGCACGTATGTGTAGACGAGCTTGTCGTCACCTACGCCGTTGCCCACCGCACTCGAGATCACCACGTTGCCGGCGCGGGCGGCGTTGAGGATGCCGGCTACCCCGAGCACCGAATCAGGCTGGAACTGCATCGGGTCGAGGTAGTCATCGTCGATCCGCCGATAGATGACGTCGACCTGCCGCTCTCCCTCGGTGGTGCGCATGTAGACGGTGTTGTCCCGGCAGAACAGGTCACGTCCCTCAACCAGTTCTACGCCCATCTGCCGGGCCAGCAGCGAATGCTCGAAGTATGCCGAGTTGTAGACGCCCGGGGTCAGCACGACGACGGCCGGCTCGGCGACGTTGTTGGCCGCAGCGTTGCGCAGGGCCCGCAACAGGTGCGATGCATAGTCGCCTACCGCACGCACCCGGTGCGTCGCGAACAGATCCGGGAACACCCGTGCCATCGAGCGGCGGTTCTCCATGACGTAGGAAACACCCGACGGAGAACGGAGATTGTCCTCGAGAACCCGGAAGGTTCCCTGCCCATCGCGGATGAGATCAATGCCCGCGACATGGATACGCACTCCATTCGGCGGAACGATCCCGATCGCCTCGCGGTGGAAATGTTCGCAGGATGTGACCAGCCGACGCGGGATGACACGATCGCGCAGAATTTCCTGCTCACCGTAAATGTCGTCCAAATACATCTCCAGCGCCTTCACGCGCTGGCGAATCCCTCGCTCGAGGCGGGTCCATTCCGCCGCCGAAATCACCCGAGGCACGAGGTCGAGCGGGAATGGCCGCTCCTGACCGGAGAGCGAGAACGTGATGCCCTGGTCAACGAAGGCTCGACCGAGCGCTTCCGTGCGGGCTTCGAGATCGGAGGCGTCGGACGGGGCGAGTTCGGTGTGAATGCCCTTGTAGGGCCCCCTCACATTGCCCCGCCGGTCGAACATCTCGTCGAACGCTTTGGCGTACGTGCCGAGGGTGTTGTAACCGCCGAAGACGCCGTCGTGCTGTTTCACCGCCTTGGTCTTGTCGCGCTTGGTACGTCCGGTCTCGGTTGCCAAAATCGCTCCTGCTCCTCGCACCAATGGTCGGATGGTGTGGTGTTGCCAGACCCCATGCGCCGGCATCGAACATGCGCACCCATGCCATGCTGCAACATTTCTGCCGTTTCGGCAGGCCAGTAGGTCTCACTTTGGGACATTTATTGCCTCGCTGGTAGCCTGAACAGTCGCTGCCCACATGAGGCGCCCACAGACTCAAGCAACTCAATCGAGATTTACGAAGGAAAAACGCGTGGCCAACATCAAGTCGCAGCAGAAGCGAATCCTCACCAACGAGCGCCGCAGGCTGCGCAACAAGTCGGTGAAGTCGTCGCTGCACACGGCGGTGCGCGGATTCCGTGCGGCCGTGGAGTCCGGCGACAAGGAGAAGGCCGGCGAGCTGCTGGCCTCGACCACCCGCAAGCTGGACAAGGCAGCCACCAAGGGCGTCATCCACAAGAATCAGGCTGCCAACCGCAAGTCCGCGCTGGCACGGGCCTTCAACAAGATCTGAGCCCGCGCGCCGGCTCACTCGCCTCAGTCGTTGACGAGCTCGGCAACCTTGCGGACCGCGGTCTCGAGCGCGTAATCGGCATTCGCTGCCGCACCCTTGACATCGGCATTGAGTGCCGCCACCAATCGCATGGCTTCGGCCACCGACTCGCGCGACCATCGCCGCGCCTGCTTCTGCGCCTTCTGCACCCGCCACGGCGGCATTCCCAACTCACCGGCTAGCCGGTACGGATCTCCCGACATCGGGCCGACACGGGCGATGGTATGCACAGCCTCGGCCAGCGCGTCGGCCAGCACCACGCGGGGTTCGCCGCCCATCATCGCCCACCGCAAAGCCTCGGCAGCCCCGGCGACATCTCCGACAACGGCCTTTTCGGCAATGGCGAAGCCCTTCACCTCGGCCTTTCCGGAGTGGTAGCGGCGCACTGAGGCCGCGTTGAGGTCTCCGCCGGTGTCGGCAACGAGCTGCGAACACGCCGAGGCCAGCTCACGAAGATCAGAGCCGACCGCGTCAAGCACCGCAGTCACCGTCTCGTCATCCGCCTTCACGCGCAGCGCGCGGAACTCCCGCCGGACGAAGTCGGCCCGCTCGGAGGCCTTGGTCACGCGTGCGCAGGGATGCACGTGGGCTCCCAGCGTCTTGAGACGGGCGGCGAGCGCCTTGGCACGGCCGCCCCCGGAGTGCGCCACCACCAGCACGGTCCCCGGGGGCAGGTCGGCGGCTGCGGATTCGATGATCGCCACCGCGTCCTTGCCGGCTTCGCCGGCGGACTCCAGCACCACGACGCGTTCGTCGGCGAATAGCGACGGACTGAGCAGCTCGGCGAGTTCACTGGTGCTCACTTCACCTGCCCGGAGCCTGTCGACGGGGACGTCCGCAGGGGAACTGCCGGTGCCCGCTGACGCCCGTGCCTGCCGCAACACCAGCGCGATGGCCCGCTCGACCAGCAGCTCTTCGTCACCCAGGATGAGATGCAGGCCGGTCACCTCTTCGCTCACCGCACGATCGTGTCATGCCCGGGTGACACCACCAATGCCACACCAGCGCAGTGCCCAGCGCCAGGCCCGCGACGGTCACCACGCCGGCGACGCCCGACGGGACGGGCACTGACGCCGCCGGGACGTCTGCTGCTCGGCGGGCCACAGACAGCAGCCACCAAACCTCCGGGCCGGTGAAACGGATCAGCAGCTCGGCACCGAGCGGCCACAGCACACACAGCGCGGCGGCTGCGGTACCGATCACGGTGATCGGCGGAATCACCGGTGCCACCAGCAGGTTCGCCGCTACCGCAACCAGGCTCACGGACCCGGAGATGCCCGCCACCAGGGGTGCTGTGACCAGTTGCGCAGCTACCGCGACGCTCACCGCATCCGCAAGCGGACGTGGCCAGCCCCGATCGGCCAGGCGTCGCGCCCAGGCCGGGGCAATGAGCACCAGCGCCGCGGTGGCCGACACCGAGAGACCGAACCCGACATCCACGGCGAGCTGTGGGTCCGCAGCCATCAGGACGAGGACCGTCGCCGACAACGCCGGTAGCGCCTGCCGCCGCCGATGCGACAGCACGGCGAGCAAGGTGATAGCGCCCATCACCGCGGCCCGCAGCACACTAGCCGAGGGTTGGACCACCACGACGAACCCCAACAGGGTCACCGCGGCCAGCCCGACAGCTGCCCGGGGCCCGATCAGCGCTCCCGTCAGCAGAACTGCACCGCAGACGATTGTCACGTTGGCTCCCGATACCGCGGTCAGGTGCGTCAGACCCGAGGCCCGGAAATCTGCCGTGGTCTGAGCGGACACCCGCGACGTGTCGCCGAGGACCAGCGCGGGCAGCATGGCCGCCTGGTCGGGGGGCAGTGCCGCGCGAGAAGACTGCGCGAAAAGGTCGCGGATGTGGTGGGCCGCCCGATGGACCGGTGCCGCTTCACCGAAGGTGGGCTCTCCCGTTGCGGTGAGCACCGCGACGGAGAGATCGCGCCGCTTCGGCATGCTGACCCGCGCACGGAATGCGACGGGCTGTCCAGCGATCAGACGCGAGAATCCGGCCGCAGAGGCGAAAACGACTACTTTTCCCGAGGATTGGGCCCCGTCGAGTGCCAGCAGAGATCCGCGGAACATCATCCGGTCGCCCTTGAACAGACGGGGCGTCTCGGCCGGGGTGACGACGACGTGGGGGACCTCACCCCGACGGCCCACGAGAGGATGGTCGCGCACCTCGTTGGCACGTAATACCGCGGAGACGGCAAACCCCCCGCCCACAAGGAGAACAGCGGAGACACCGGCCACCAGCGCCCGCCGGCCTGCGGGTCTCCGACCGCGGCTTCCCAACCAACCCGCCGCTGCGGTCGCCGCGGCCGCGACCGCAACTGCGGCGAGCGAACCGACTGCAGCCCACAGGATGCCCGCGGCCGTGACTGCCCAGCTGGTCAGCGCCGCCGGGACCAGTCGAAGGTCGAGAGGCGGGGCACCGCCGTCTCCAGGCCTCACCGTGGTCAAACCCGGGCATGATCGCGCAGCTTGGCCAGTCGGGCCGGTCCGATGCCGTCGACCTCGCCTAGCTGTTCCACGCTATTGAACCGGCCGTTGGTCTCGCGCCAGGCGACGATGGCAGCAGCTGTCACCGGACCCACCCCGGGCAGTGTGTCGAGATCATCAACGGTGGCACGGTTCAGATCGATCACAGCCTCTGAGCCCGAACGCTTTTCACCCGTCTCAGGACCGACCAGCGAGACCGCGGGATCCGATACGATCGAGCTGCCCATCTCGGCTGGCCGACCTGGTGGCGCATCGAGACCGACGACGATCTGCTCACCGTCGGCGATACGCCTGGCCATGTTCAGGCCCATCACGTCGGCACCGTCGAGCGCACCACCGGCAGCGTCCAGCGCATCAGCGATCCGGGCCCCCGCGGGGAGGGTGACCAGGCCGGGCGTGTTGACGAGTCCGATCACGCTCACCACCACCGGAGCTGCTGGGCCCGGCGCCCCCGAGTCCGGCGTTGCGGCGGCCGATGACACCATCTCCACCGGTGGGAGTTTGGCCGACACCACCGCCGGCGGCCGATCGGACATCACGCTCAACACCGTCACCAGCACAGCCACCCCGCCGAGGATGCCCAGCGCAACGACGCCGGCACGGCCGGGGTCGGCCCGAATCGTCGAAATCCAGCCGGACGGAGCCGTTGATGTGGATTCCGGCAGCCACCGGGACAGCGAGGTGTCGGATTGTTCGTCGGCCGCGTCGGCGTTGGGAGCCTCGGTGACGGCTCCAGTGTCGGCTCCAGTGTCGGCACCCAGACGCCGGCGCAGCCGCTCCGCGGGCAGTTCGATGGACATGTGCTGACGGTAAGCGCAACGGTTGACCTCAGCCGGCGTCTCCGCCGCGCGCTGCCCCAGCCTGGGGATGACATCGGCATTGGGGAGGATCGTGGCTACCATTGCTCCCGATATGAACCGTCGAGCCCCGATGATCGCAGGCCTCACTTTCGCGGTGCTCTACGCGAGCGCCGTGCTGGTGGTCCCGGCGATCTCCGGCGCCGACGATGACGGTGCCGCCCGGGTTCAGGCGCTGTTGCTGGCGTTCTCCACGCTCGGCCTGGTCGTCGTACTCACCCTGGCCCGGGATCGGCTGACCGGACCAGCGGCGCATTTGTTCACCATCGGCTCGGCGGTGCTGGTCGCCCAGTTGTGTGTCGCGATCTGGTTCACCGGCGGTCCGGCACTCCGACCGGGGCAGCTGGCGACAACCACCGCGAGGGTCATCGGAGATGTCGGCTCCTTGTGGCTGCCGGCGGCCACGATCGCCAACATCATGGTGGCCGTCCCGATCCTGTTGGCCGCCAACGCGGATCGGTTTCCGCACTGGCTCGGCACGGGCGCAGCGATCTTCACCGTCGAGCAGTTGCTTGAGACGATCACGATCATCGGGCCCCCCGGCAGCTTCATCTCTCCCGGCGGGCCGATGAACCACTACCTGGGCGGGACACTGACAGTCGCGTTCTATCTCACCCTCGCGATCGCGCTGTCGCTGCCTGCCCCGCCAGCACACGACGTGGCCCCGGCCGACGAGCCCGCGGCAGACTGATGGCACTTGCCCGCTTGGTCCCTCCTTCGGAGACCGACCCGCCCAGCACAGAGCAGCTGCGCACCGACGTACGACAGTTCCTCGCCGAGCAGCTCGCCTCCGGCGCCTTCACTCCCGCAGTGGACGCCTGGCTGTGCGGTTGGGACGAGGACTTCACCGCCAAGCTGGCCACCCGCGGCTGGCTGGGCATGACGGTGCCCGTCTCCTACGGAGGGCACGGGCGTTCATTCCTCGAACGCTTCGTAGTCACCGAGGAACTCCTGGCCGCAGGCGCGCCAGTGGCAGCCCACTGGATCGCCGACCGGCAGATCGTGCCCTCACTACTCAAGTACGGAACCGAGCTTCAACGACGCGAATTCCTGCCCAAGATCGTGCGAGGCGAGTGCTTCTTCGCGATCGGCATGAGCGAACCGGATTCCGGCTCCGACCTAGCCAGCGTCCGCACGCGTGCCGAAAAGGTCGACGGTGGCTGGGCATTGACCGGCACCAAGGTCTGGACCTCAGGCGCACACCTGGCCCATGCGTTCATCGCGCTCGCGCGCACCGAGCCCGTCGATCCCTCCCATCGGCACGCCGGGCTGAGCCAGTTCATCGTCGACCTGCGCGGGCCGGGTGTCGAGGTCCGACCCATCGTCTCGATGAACGGTGCACACCACTTCAACGAGGTCATCCTCGATCGCACATTCGTTCCTGACGCCATGGTGTTCGGTGAGATCGGTCAGGGTTGGCAGCAGGTGACCTCGGAGCTCGCTTTTGAACGCAGCGGCCCGGAGCGGGTTTTGTCCACGTTTGTTCTGCTCAACGCCTGCGCGGAAAACATTTCTTCACAACAGATCCCACGATCTGCTGACCTCGGGCGTCTGGTGGCGCGCATCGCCGGCCTGCATCACATGTCCAAGGCGGTCGCGGGTGCGTTGGAGCGACACGAATCCGCCGAACTCTCTGCGGCTGTAGTCAAGGTTCTAGGCACCACTACTGAGGGTGACATCGCTGAGTTCGCCCACCTCCTCAGCGATCATACTGTCGGGCAACACTTCTCAGAGATGAGCTGCGCAGCTGTCGATCAGCGTCCGGGCTTCACGCTGCGCGGTGGCACGAACGAAGTGCTACGCGGTGTTATCGCCCGCGGACTGGGGATGCGATGACCACACCTGGGGTCGACCCCGCGCTAGCCGACATGATGGATGCCGTCTTCGCCGACTTCCGCCAATCGCACGGACCGTCGGCCAATGCTGGCCGTGACCCCGAGCTCTGGGAGCGCCTCGACGGACTCGGATTGATCCGCCTCACCGGCGCCGAGCGTTCCGGTGGTAGCGCCGCCAGTTGGTTCGAAGCGGCCGAACTATTGGGCGCCACGGTTCGCCACAGTGTGCGGATCCCGTTGGCCGAGCACGATCTGTTGGCGTGCTGGCTACTGGAGGCTGCCGGTGTCGACGTCGACAGCGCGGCGCGCACACTGTGTCAGCTCGACGATTGTGGTCGCGCCTCGGGCGTTCCGTGGGCGTCCACTGCCGAACGGATCGTGGTCGTCTGGCAGCGCAACGGTGAATATCTGGTGGCGGATGCCGACCCGGCCCATCTGGACATCTGTTCTGGCACCAATATCATCGGTGAGCCGCGGGATAGCGTCGCCGTGGATCTCGAGTGTCTCAGCGGCCGGCCGGTGCGCGCCGATCTCGTCGAGCAGGTGCGGATGAAGTCCGCCCTCGTGCGATCCATTCAGGTGTGTGCCGCATTGGACAACGCGCTGGAATCGTCGATCGGCCACGTGTCCTCGCGTGAGCAGTTCGGTCGTCCGCTGTCGAAGTTCCAGGTCGTCGCCCATCTCGTCTCCGACATCGCCGCCGAAGCGGCGCTTGCCCGGACCGCAACCGAGGCCGCATTGTCCACCGCGGTCGCCAGCGACTGGTCCTCTCCTCACCTCGAATTTCTGGTGGCAGCGGCACGGTCGTGCGCGGGTCATGCCACGTCGGTAGTGGTGCGCAATGCCCATCAGGTGCACGGCGCGATCGGAACCACCAGCGAGCACCGGTTGCACGAGTTCACCCGGGCAGCGATGGCATGGCGTTCGGAGTTCGGTTCGGTGCAGTACTGGGACGACCGGGTCACCGACATGGCACTGCAGGCAGGGACCGGCCAGCTATGGGGCCTGATCAGCCCCTGACCCATCGCCAGCCTCTTTACCTCACCACGATCGCACTCGGCACCCTTGGCGCTCCGAGCATCTCGCGGTGCGAGGGTGGTGTGCGGCCACCCTCGTCGGTGATTCCGTACCGCTTTCCCAGCTCCGCCCCGATCACCGTGTGGCCGCTCAAGTCGGCCAGCCCAGGATCCCGGTAGAGCGCGTCGATGAGGTGACCGGTGAACTCCGGTGTTTCTGCCTGTTCGGCGAACCCGGCCAGCGCCTCGGGTTGCCCCCGGAACGCCGAACGAAGCTTGTCGGTGAGCAGGATGCCCATCCAGATCGACACGGTCGCCACCCCGGTGCCACGGAAATCCACCGCCATGTCAGCCGCCATTTTGTCGATCCCAGCCTTCTGCGCTCCGTAAGCCGGGCCGTGCATATAGCAGACCGACCCCGGCGATGAGGTGAACACGATCAGACCTCGTTCGCCGGTCAACAACAGAGGCGCGGCGTGCCACGCCGCGATATAGGACGACCGCAGGCCGACATCGAGGATGTCGGCCAGCTCAGGTGGTTTCTTCCAGAACGGCTCTGGACCGACCAGGTCGTCCGAGATGATCGCGGCATTGTTCACGAGTAGATCCAACCGGCCGCAGTCCTGCTGGACTCGCTCGAACAATCGCTTGACGGCAGCGTCGTCACCATGGTCCAACCGGACGGCGACGCCGCCGGAAGGCACGTCGGAGATGGTGCGTCCCGTCCCATACACCCTCCAGCCACTGCTGGCGAGCGCGAACGCGATGCCCCGCCCGGCGCCGCGGCTGGCGCCGGTCACCACGGCCACCGGCACGGTGTCAGTCATGGGCCAACCATAGAGGCAGTAGCTTGATCTGTCGGACCACTCTCGATGAGGAGATGCCATGAGAACACCGGCCGCCCAGAAACCGCTTCGTGTCATCCAGTGGACGACAGGCAACATCGGACGCCGATCGCTGCACGCCATCATCGACCGCGACGACATGGAGTTGGTCGGCGTGTACGCCCATGGTCCCGACAAGGTCGGACTCGACGCAGCCGAGCTGTCGGGGTGGCCGGAACCCACCGGTGTGCAGGCCACCGATGACATCGAGGAACTGGTAGCGCTGCGCCCAGATGCGTGCTGCTACAACCCGTTGTGGCCCCGCATCGATGAGCTGGTCCGTCTGCTGGAATCCGGTATCAACGTTTGTTCCAGCGCTGCGTGGATCACCGGTGGCAAGCAGTCCACCGAGGACCTGGAACGGATTCGCAAGGCCTGCGAAAAGGGCGATTCCACGATCTTTGGCAGCGGTGCGCACCCCGGGATGAGCAACCTGGTGGGAATGGTGCTGTCCGGCGCATGCGAACGCGTCGACGAAATCCGGATCACTGAATCGGTCGACTGCTCGACCTATGAGTCGGCGGGCACCCAAACAGCGATGGGATTCGCTCAGGACCCGGATACCCCCGGGCTGGCCGAAAGCGTTCGCAAGGAAAGTGAAGTATTCGCCGAGTCTGCGGCGATGATGGCCGACGCCATCGGGGCCACCCTGGACCGAATCACGTTCGACGTCACATTCACCGCGGCCACCGGCGACAGCGACCTCGGCTTCATGCGGATCCCCAAGGGGACGGTCGCCGGGGTGTTCGGTTACCACCGCGGCTGGGTAGGCGACCGCAACGTGGTCAGCGTCGGGTTCAACTGGATCATGGGCGGGCACGTCGTCCCGCCCAAGCCACTCGAGCACGGCCACGTCGTCCAGGTGTTCGGCCTGCCCAATATGCGGACCGTGGTGCACTGCCTACCGCCCCGCGATTGGACCGAACCAGGATTCATGGGCTTGGGCATGATCTACACCGCGATGCCGGTGACCAACGCCGTTCCAGCGGTCGTTGCGGCACCCGCGGGCATCGTGACACTGGCTGATCTGCCGCCCATCACGGGGCGAACGGCGGTGTAACGCAAGGACAGCAGTCGTGCATACCCAACGTCCTGACGCCACGGTGGAGAGAACGACGATGGCGAAGGTCACTCGTCGCCTGGTCCCTTTTCTCGTCCTGCTCTATATCGTCAACTACCTCGATCGCGTCAACCTCAGCTTCGCGGGTCCGAACGGTATGAACGAGGACCTCGGGATGAGCGCCACCATGTTCGGCTTCGCCTCGGGGATCTTCTTCTTCGGCTACCTGCTGCTGGAAGTACCCAGCAACATCGCGCTGAACAAGTTCGGAGGTCGACGCTGGATTGCTCGGATCATGCTCAGCTGGGGAATCATCAGCACCGCTACGGCGTTCGTCCCGAACGCAGAAACTCTCGTCGTGCTGCGCTTCTTGCTGGGCGTTGCCGAAGCCGGTTTCTTCCCCGGAATCATCCTCTACCTGACGTTCTGGTTTCCCGAGAAGCAACGGGCCCGGGCAACCTCGTTGTTCATGATCGCGGTGCCGGTCTCGACCGCGGCTGGTGCCACCATGTCGTCGCTCGTCATCGACTGGGGCCACGGGGTTTTCGGCCTGGCCGGCTGGCGGTTCATGTTTCTCGTCGAGGGCCTGCCCGCGATTGCACTCGCGTTTGTGTGTTGGTTCTACCTCACCGACCGCCCAGCCCAAGCCGACTGGCTCGGCTCCAGTGAAAAACACTGGCTCGAAACGAAATTAGAGTCGGAGCGCGCCGAAGCAGAGGCTGGCCAGAACTGGCCGCTCAGGAAAGCGCTGACCCACCCCAGGATTCTCGCCCTGGCTTTCGCCTACTTCGGAATCGCCTATGGTCTGTACGCGGTCGGGTTTTTTCTTCCCACCATCGTCGTTGGTTTCCAGGAGCAATACGGTACCCACCTGAGCATCATCCAGCGCGGACTGGTCACGTCCATCCCCTTCGTCGTCGCGGCCGTGGTGATGGTGCCGTGGGCCCGCCACGCCGACCGGACCGGTGAACGCGTCTGGCACGTGGCGATCCCGGCGATCGTAGGCGGAGTGTCGATTCCCGCGGCGCTCTACATGACCAACCCCTACCTGGCGATGCTGGCAGTCACATTGTCGACCTGCTCGGTCATGTGCGCGCTGCCCGTCTTCTGGTCGCTGCCAACGACATTTCTCACCGGAGTGGCAGCGGCCGGAGGTATCGCGCTGATCAACTCACTCGGCAACCTCAGCGGGTTCGGCGGTCCGTACATCACCGGCTGGCTGACAGATCTCACCGGGAACAGCAAGGTTGCGCTATGGGTGGTAGGTGCGTTGTCACTCGGTTCTGCCGCTGTGGTCGTCTATCTGGGCGCTCGGCCGAAGCCGGCCCACGGCGGGTGGACATCCGCTAGATGACGAGACTCGTCGGTGAGGCGACCCCGCGCCCGGGTCCCCGCAGCCTCGCGTAGGGGTCGATTACGACCAGAACCACGTGGCCCCGTGTAGTTTTTCTTCGTGCGGATCGCCAACACCGTTTTCTTCTTTCCCTGGTGGGCTCTGCTGTTGCTGGCTGTGTTGCCCCCGACACTGGCCGCGACGGCGGCGTTTCCGATTCGAAAGTTCATCCCGCACAGCGATGCCGTGTTCGATGCCCGCACCAAGTTGATATTGCTGGCCATCAGCGCGTACACCTTCACGGTGGCGTTCTCGGTCAACACCCTGTGGTATCAGGACATCGAGTTGGGTAACGCGGCACTATCGTTCGACTACTCGGTGAGTTCGTTGAAGGAGGCTGCGCGGGATCACGCCGACGCCCTGCCTGCCGATATCGACAACAAGATCGAGGCACTGCGACAACCGGAAGTGATCGTCGAAGTCGTATCCGTGCTGCCTCGTGAGAACGAGGCTTTCGACGCTGCGTGGGATGAACTTGCCGGCGCATGGGCCGACGCACCGGCGGCTGTGGGAATGGACCTCAAGTCGCATGCCGAAGCCGCCGAGCTGGCGTTCTCCAAGTTGTCCCAATCCGCCAACTCCCCGGGGGTTCCAGGCGTCGTTCTGGTGGTGATCGTGCTCCTCGGGATGCTGCTCGCCGGGGTCATGGCCGCAGCACCCCGATCAGCCCAGCCCAGTCGCGCTGAAGCCACCGCCATAGATTGGCTGATGATCGCGGGCGTCGCGATCGTCGGTTTGACGCAGTGGTCGCTGTGGGTCCTCAACTCCAAAGATTTCGTGCTGTCGATGATCCTGCCGTACTTCTCCGGCGAGGTGAAGAGCGTTACCGGCTTCCACGTGGCGGTCGGGGTTGTCGTTCTGGTGGTTCCGCTCCTGGGCGCGGCGTTTCTGCTGCGGGCTCGCTCGCGCCGGCGAAGTGTTGACGACGAGGCCCCGGACGGATAGACCGACCGCCAGCGGTGCTGGGCCGGTGCGGTTTGGCGTGCTTGCCGGCGGCGGCCCCGGGCATCCGAAGACCGCTATGCGGCGGCGAGCTGAACCACGACACCGACCGCGCCGCCTCCGATGTGTACTGACAGCAACGGCCCCATGTCGGCGACGCGCAATGATGACAGTTGCGGAAGTCGTTGCGTCAGTGCGGCACCCAGCGCGTCGGCAGCATCGTGATTGTCGACGTGATGCACCACGACGTCGGCCGTGCCCTCCCCCACCACTTCGACCACCCGATCCACCATCGCCGCGTGGGCTTTGGTGACGGTGCGAATGCGCTGATCAAGCACCAGCCGCCCGTCAATGTCCAGACATAGCAGCGGCTTGAGAGACAGTGCAGTCCCCAACCAGGAAGCGGTGCTGCTGATCCGTCCACTGCGCCGAAGGTTGTCCAAACGGTGCACAACCAGATAGACGTGCGTTCGGCTCAGCGCTGACCGCGCCGCGGCCTCAACAGCGTCGACGTCCCCGCCTGAGACCGCGCAGCGGGACGCCGCCATCGCGACCATGCCGACACCCATGGCCGCCGAACGCGAGTTGACGACACGCACTGCGGGACCGAACTCCCGCGCGACCATGACTGCCGTGCTGTAGGTGCTCGACAATGCGGCCGAAAGATGCACCGCCACCACACCGTCGCCATCACTGTCTATGAGGGCCTGCCGATAGGTTTCGAGCAGCTCACTCGGTGTCGCCCCGGCCGTTGTCACCTTCGGCCGATCGTGGATGTCGTACGGGATGTCGTCGATGCCGTCACTTAGGTCCCTGCCGTCCACCAGCAGGTGCAACGGCACCTCACGAATGTCATCCTTTTCACGCTCATCGGCTGGCAAGCACGACGATGAGTCGCAGACCACTACAACGGACATGGCCTACCCTTAATCGCTCGAATCGGGCAGCCGCACGCCCGCTTCGACGAGTCCCTTGATCATCAGTTCGGCCACTGCCTGGTGCGCCTCAAAGTTCCAGTGGATGCCGTCGGGATTGCCCCGGCCGCTCATCACCTGCTCGCCCACGGCCGCCTTGAGATCGACCAGCGGCACACGGTGCTCGACAGCCCATCGGGTGATCGCCTCGGCCGTTCCCGCCCTTCCGCGATGGGCCTTCCCGTAGGTAGGCGCAATGTGCACCGACGGCAAGGATGCCACAACCGGAATGCCTGGCCGATTGAAATCAATTGCAGACCTTGTTAATTCCAGATACTCGACAGTCAGGTGCGGTGGTAGCGCGGCACGCGCGACCGGGGAAAACTTCGGCTGCACCCAGCCGTAGCTGTCGCGCACCCAGCGGCGCAGCCACGGAGGACGGACATATCGAATCATTTCGCGCAGGGCGGTGGGCAGTGGTGACGGCAGCGAATCCATTCCCGAAGTCGCGAAGACGACCGCCCCCGCCCGCGGCAACGCTGACCACGCTCGCGGGTCCTGCGTCGCCGCCCACCACACGTCACGACTCGTCCAGCCGATCCGGCCGATCAGCTCGAGATCCCAACCAAGCTGGCCTGCAACGATGTTAGGCCAGATACGAGGGTCGTCTGACGGCAAGCCTCCAGCCGGACCGTAGTAGGACAACGAGTCGCAGAAGAGCAGTAGGCACGGGCGGGCGGGCGTTTGCAGAGACGGCTCAGAGGACATCGTTGGCGACCTGCGCCGAAGCGTTCCAGACGTCAAGACGCCAGCGGATATCGTCGAACGATTCACGTACGCCGTTGGGGCGGGTATGGCCGGCCAACTGTACCCAGCTGGCATTGCCCATACCGCCCAGAATCGGCCAGCTGTCGACCGGCAGCCCCAGCAGGGCGCCAGTCAGCGCCGCGATCAGACCGCCGTGGGCCACCAGCACCACCGGACGATCGGGCTCGTCGGCTCCCCACTCGGGCTGTTGCGCCACCAGCTCCTGCACGAGCGGGATGCTACGACGAGCAACATCGACACGGCTCTCCCCGCCATGCGGAGCCCAGCGGGCATCGTCGCGCCATGCCAGCCGGGCGCCGGGAGCGATGGCGTCCACCTCGATATGGGTCATCCCCTGCCAGTCGCCTAAATGGGTCTCACGCAGCCGAGAGTCGATGCTCACCGGCTGCCCGCTGCGGTCTCCGAGTGTGACAGCGGTGTCCAGCGCCCGCCCGAGGTCCGAGGAAACGATCAGCAGCGGTTGACGCTTGGCCAGAACCTCCGCTGCCGCGATGGCCTGTTCGCGCCCGAGATCGCTGAGCTCGGTATCCAACTGGCCCTGCATTCGGCTGCCGGCGTTGTACTCGGTCTGCCCATGACGCAGCATGACCAATCGGCGTACCGTCATTCCTTCACCTCACCGCTAGCGCCGTGCGCAGCATCCAGATCGACCGGCACTGCGGGACAGTCACGCCACAGTCGATCCAGCGAATAGAATTCACGCTCATCCTGGTGCTGGATGTGGACCACGATGTCGACATAGTCGAGCAGTGTCCAACGCCCCTCACGGGTACCTTCCCGGCGGGTCGGTTTGTGTCCGGCGTCGCGCATCTTCTCTTCGACCTCGTCGACGATCGCGTTCACCTGTCGCTCGTTGGAGGCCGACGCGATAACGAAGCAGTCGGTGATGAACAGCTGGCCTGACACATCGATGACGACGACATCCTCAGCGAGTTTGGCAGCCGCGGCCTGTGCGGCGACGGTCGCCATGTCGATGGCTTCCTGGGTGGCGGTCAGGGGCGGTCTCCTTCGGTCGAGGGGCTGGAATCACTGTGAGATCGGTAGAGCCCCCGCTTGGCGACGTACTGCACAACACCGTCGGGAACCAGATACCAGATAGGGCGGGACCGCGCAGCACGCATCCGGCAGTCAGTGGAGGAGATCGCCAAGGCGGGCACCTCGACCAAATGCAGGGATTCGGCGGGCAGCTCAGCCATCGCGGTCGATACGTCCTGGCCGTCGAGTGCATACCCGGGTCTGCTGACGCCGACGAACCGGGCGATAGTGAACATCTCCTCCCAATTCTGCCAGGACAGAATGGACGCGAGGGCATCTGCACCCGTGATGAAGTACAGGTCCGCGTCCGGATTGAGCGCACGTAGATCCCGCAGGGTGTCCTTGGTGTAGGTGGGACCGGCGCGGTCGATATCCACCCGGCTGACGGAAAACCGCGGGTTGGATGCGGTGGCGATCACCGTCATCAGATAGCGATCCTCGGCGGCCGTCACACAGCGGGCGCGTTTCTGCCATGGCTGGCCGGTGGGAACGAACACCACTTGGTCGAGTTCGAAAAGGTCGGCGACCTCGCTGGCCGCGACGAGGTGACCGTTGTGAATGGGATCAAACGTCCCACCCATCACCCCGAGCCGCCGTCGTGATTGCACGAATAGCGAGCTTACGGGAGCGCGCGGCACAGAGATGCCCGCCGAGTGTGCGGATTCCTACGAAACCCGCCGTCGCAGGCGGATCACACCGCACAGTCACGGCGTCAGCACCCATCCGCGGGCCGCAAGTGCCGCAGCCACCCGCTCGATGATCACGCTGGGGCGCCGCAGCAAAGCCGCACTGACCCGGATCACCACCCACCCCGCTTCTTCGAGCATTGCCATCCGGTCGATGTCCCAGGCTCGCTGATTGCTGTCCGCCCAATGTTGTTTTCCGTCGTATTCGACCGCGACCTTCCAGCGCGACCAACCCATGTCGAGTCTGGCGAAAACTCGTCCGAACCTGTCGCGAACCTCGATCTGCGTCTCCGGCCGAGGGAAACCTTTCCGTACGAGCAGTAGTCGGGTCAGCGATTCATACGGTGACTCCGCCCCGCCGTCGACCAATTCCAAGGTTCGACGAAGCCGACGGACGCCACGAGAGCCAGGATGCCCCTGGGCCACCCGCTCGACATCCATGACCTTGAGATCTGTGGCGTTCATCAATGCGTCTATGCGTTGCACCCCGGTCGTTTGCGGTAACAACCGGCCGAGGTCGAAGGCCGTCCGCGCGGGGGTGGTGACCGGACAGCCGTCGACCTGTCGGGCTTCGTCTGGGGCCAGCACCTCCGAACGAACCACGATTCCCGCCGGCGGGCGCCGATTGCCATGAATCAACTCCGCCGGCGCGTCGAAATCGATCCATTTGGCGCCTTGCATCGCCGCTGCCGAAAGACCGCAGAGCACACCCTTGCGGCGAGACCACAGCCATGCGGCCCGGGCACGCCCGATTGCATTCAGCTCGGCACCCCGCGGAATCCAGACGCCCGGATAGACCGCCTGGTGGAAACGGCGCAGTTCGCGCAATGTCAATTTCCCCGCGCGGAGCTGCTCGGATGCGCGAAACGGCCACTCGATCTCGTCCATGACGGCAGCGTGCCGTCGCGACCCGACAATTCTGCTGTCGAGAAGCCACGTTATCCACAGGCCACAACACCGAGTGTGCGGACCCATCCGCACCACCCGGCGAGTCGCGTACGAAACCGCACAACCGACTAGACGGGCAAGAGAGCGTCGATCACGGAAGCCAACTGCTTGGCCGACCGGCATTCGTGCATGGTGATGACATCCTGGTAGCGAGGCACCGCCGAATCACCGCTGCCCCAGAGGTGTTTGGGTTCGGGGTTCAGCCAATGGGCATGCCTGCTGGCGCTCACCATGTGAGCGAGCAGGTCCGTCTCCGGGTTGCGGTAGTTGTTGCGGCCGTCGCCGAGGACCAACAGCGAACTGCGCGGCGAGAGCACGTTCGGATACTGGTCGAGGAACGATACGAACGCGTGACCGTAATCGGAGTGACCGTCGCGGGTGTAGACGCCCGCCTCGCGGGTGATCCGCTGCACCGCGACCGCCAAGTCGGATTCGGGCCCGAACAGCTGGGTGACCTCGTCGGTGGTGTCGATAAACGCGAAGACACGGACTCGGGAGAACTGCTGGCGCAGAGCATGCACCAAGAGCAGCGTGAAGTGGCTGAAACCTGCGACTGAACCCGACACGTCGCACAGCACCACCAGCTCCGGCCTTGCCGGGTGCGGTTTCTTGAGCACCACATCGATAGGCACGCCTCCGGTGGACATCGACTTGCGCAGCGTCTTGCGCAGGTCGATCTCCCCGGCGCGCGACCGACGCCGGCGCGCGGCCAGCCTGGTGGCCAACGTGCGAGCCAGGGGCTGAACAACACGGCGCATCTGCCGCAGCTGTTCGCCTGAGGCCCGGAGGAACTCGACATTCTCGGCGAGCTGTGGAACCCCGTACATTTGCACGTGGTTACGCCCCAGTTGCTCAGCGGTGCGGCGCTTGGTCTCTGACTCAATAAGGTTGCGCAGCTGAGCGACACGCTGGGCGGCAAGAGCTTTAGCGATCTGCTCTTGGGTCGGCGTGGGTTCCTCACCGTGGGGCGCCAGCAGTCCGGCCAGTAACCGGCCCTCCAGGTCGTCCAGGTCCATCGCCTTGAGCGCCTGATACGACGAGTAGGACGGGCCGCGACTGGAGTTGTATCGGCCGTATGCCTCGACGATCTGGGCGATCATCGCCGCTAACCGCTCGTCCAGGTTGGCCAGTTCCTGGTCGTCGCTGAGCATGTCAATCAAGGCGCTGCGCAGGGCCTCGATGTCCTGCGGCGGCAGACCCTCGGAGTCTGCGGAGTCATCGGCCAGCACTGTCCTAGCGCCCAGCGCGGCCGGGAAGTAGAGGTCGAATAGCGCGTCGTAGGTCTCTCGGTGGTCCGGGCGGCGCAGCACCGCGCAGGCGATGCCCTCGCGCAGCACGTCACGGTCCGACAATCCGAGGGTCGACATCACCCGACCGGCATCGACCGTCTCCGACGGTCCCACCGAAATCCCTTGTCCGCGCAAGGCTTCCACAAACTCCACCAGGTGGCCGGGAATTCCGTGCGGCGCCAGCGGCTGCGGCGGGCGGGTGCGTCGGACCGCCATCAGTTGAGCCTCAGCTCCCCGGAGGCCTTCATCTGGTCCGATTGATGTTTGAGCACAACTCCCAGGGTGGCCGCGATCAACTCATCGTCGATGGTGTCCAGGCCCAGCGCCAGCACGGTGCGTCCCCAGTCGATGGTCTCGGCAACCGAGGGCAGCTTCTTGAGCTGCATCCCGCGCAGCACACCGACGATGCGCACCAACTCCTCGGCGAGGTGCTCGGGCAGCTCAGGCACCCGCGAGAGCAGAATCCGCCGCTCGAGGTCAGGATCGGGGAAGTCGATATGCAGGAACAGGCAGCGACGCTTGAGCGCCTCGGACAACTCTCGGGTGGCGTTGGATGTCAGAACCACCAGCGGCTTGCGGGTGGCAGTAATCGTGCCGAGCTCGGGTACCGTCACCGCGAAATCGCTGAGCACCTCCAGTAACAGGCCTTCGATCTCAATGTCGGCTTTGTCGGTCTCATCGATCAGCAACACCGTCGGACCGGTACGCCGGATCGCGGTGAGCAGCGGGCGGGCCAGGAGGAACTCCTCGGAGAAGACGTCGTCTTTGGTGCGGTCCCAGTCGTCACCGTCGCCCCCCGCACCCGCGTTTCCGGCCTGGATGCGCAGGATCTGCTTGGCGTGGTTCCACTCGTAGAGCGCGCGGGCCTCGTCGACGCCTTCATAGCACTGCAACCGCACCAGCTCCGAGCCGCTGGCCTGGGCCACGGCGCGAGCCAACTCGGTCTTGCCAACCCCAGCGGGACCCTCGACCAACAGTGGTTTGCCCAGCCTGTCGGCCAGGAACACGGCGGTGGCGGTGGCGGTGTCGGGTAGGTAACCGGTCTCGGACAGTCGTCGCGCGACGTCGTCGATGTCGGCGAACATGGGGATCGGACGTGCGGGGACACTCATCGGGTCTCCTGACTCAAGCCGGGCGGGTGTGGCCGGCGACGGGCGAGCCCCACACGATCCACTTGGTCGACGTCAATTCCGGTAGGCCCATCGGCCCTCTGGCGTGCAACTTCTGGGTGGAGATGCCGATCTCGGCGCCGAAACCGAACTGTTCGCCGTCGGTAAATGCGGTGGACGCGTTCACCATCACCGCTGCCGCATCCACACGTTCGGTAAACCGTTGCGCTGCTGCGAGATTGCTGGCGACAATGGATTCCGTGTGGCCGGTGCCGTACTCATTTACATGTGCGATCGCCGCGTCCAGACCGTCGACGATCGCCAGGGCGATATCCATCGAAAGGAACTCGGCACGCAGCTCGTCCTCGGATGGATCGGCATGAACCGTCACACCCGCGTCCTGCAGCGCCCCGACCAGCCTGGGCACCGCGACATCAGCGACGGCCGAATCGATCAATAGCGTCTCGGCGGCATTGCACACGCTGGGCCTGCGGGTCTTGGCGTTGAGCAGAATACGCTCGGCCATCTCGAGATCTGCCGATTCATGCACGTAGACATGGCAATTGCCGACACCGGTCTCGATCGTGGGCACTTGGGCGTCGCGTACCACCGCGTCGATCAGCCCCGCTCCGCCACGCGGGATCACCACATCGACCAAGCCGCGGGCCTGGATCAAATGCGTGACGCTGGCCCGGTCCGCGCTGGGCAGCAGTTGCACGGCGTCGCTGTCCAGATTTTCGGCTGCCAGTGCCGCTCGCAACGCAGTCACCAACGCGGCGTTGGACTTCGCCGCAGAAGAACTGCCACGCAGCAGAACGGCGTTTCCCGACTTCAAGGTCAGCCCGAACGCGTCGACGGTCACGTTCGGGCGACCCTCGTAGACGATCCCGACCACGCCGAGGGGAACGCGCTGCTGGCGCAGCTGCAACCCGTTGGGCAACGTTTGGCCTCGCAGCACTTCACCGATCGGGTCCGGCAGGCCGGCCACTTGCCGCAACCCGTCGGCGATGCCCTCTATGCGGCTTGGGTCCAACGCCAGGCGGTCGAGCATGGCCGACGCGGTTCCCGCTGCGCGGGCGACATCAAGGTCGCTCCCGTTGGCCTCCATGATGGCGCGCGTATTCATCAGCACGTGGTCGGCCGCGGTGCGCAGCGCGCGGTTTTTGACCTCCGTGCTCAGCGTCGCCAGTCCGCGAGAAGCGGCACGCGATCGCCGAGCGGCCCCATGCACCTGCTCGCGCAAGTTGTCCTTCGCCTCGCTGCGCCGCGACGACGGAGCGTGCAGAGTCATTAGTTCAGCTTATCGGACTTGCCTACGTCGCCTCCTGCGGGGAACTAGCGTTGGTGCCGTGGCGGCGCGGGTTTGTGTGGTCGGCAGTGTCAACGCCGACATGACCTATCGCGTCGACGCACTGCCGCGCCCCGGCCAGACCGTGCTCGCCTCGGCGCTGGTGACATCGCCGGGCGGTAAAGGCGGTAACCAGGCCGTCGCCGCCGCACGGGCCGGCGCAGCCGTCCAACTCGTTGCTGCGCTCGGTACCGATCTGGCGGCCGAACAGTTGCGCACACATCTGGTCGCCAACGGCGTCGGGCTCGCAGGGGTCACCAACGTGCCGGGACCGAGCGGTTCCGCGGCGATCATCGTCGACTCCGCCGCCGAGAACTGCATTGTGGTAGCGCCCGGCGCCAACACCCACCTGAGCCTGAGCTCGCCAGCGATCCGGTCCGTCATCGCCGACAGCGAGGTGGTGTTGCTCCAGCTGGAGATCCCGGTCGCCACCGCGACCACCGCCGCCCGGGTCGGGCGAGACGGAGGTGCGCTGGTCGTCGTCAACGCCTCACCCGCCGCCCGCGCCGACGACGTGGCGGCACTTGCGGCACTTGCCCAACTTGCCGACGTCGTGGTGGTCAACGAGACCGAAGCACACGACTGGCTGACCGACGATCGCCTGCGGGCATCTCAGCTGGTCATCACCCGGGGTGAGCGCGGCGCGAGTCTCATCGCCGACGACGGACAGTTCGATGTGGCGGCCCCTGCGGTCGAGCCGGTCGACACCACCGGTGCAGGTGATGTGTTCGCCGGGGTACTGGCAACGCACTGGCTCGACGGCCCCAAGGTCGCGATGCAGCGTGCATGCGCGGCTGGGGCTCTGGCGACGCTCGTGCACGGTGCTGGCGACTGTGCACCCTGCGCCGAGGCCATCGATGACATCCTGGAGGCGTTGTGATGGAGCCGCCCGCCATCTGTTAGTTCAGCTCTTGCTGAATACAGATTCTTATGTACCGTTATGGATATGCAGGCTGCACTCGGTGTCGACGCGCTCTCACGATTCGGCTACGCATTGTCGGATCCCACCCGCTCGAAGATTCTGCTGATGCTGAGCGAGGGACCCGGCTACCCGTCCGAACTCGCCGACCGTATCGGGGTGTCGCGCCAGATCCTGTCCAACCACCTGGCATGCCTGCGGGGCTGCGGTCTTGTCACCGTCTCCCCCGAAGGCCGGCGCAGCCGCTACGAGTTGGCGGACCGGCGAATCGCGCACGCCCTCACCGACCTTGTCGGCCTTGTACTGGCCGTCGATCCGGAGTGCTGCTGATGCTGACGACGACACGGCGCGCCGTGCTGACCCGCCGGGTGCGGCTGCTGGTGGCCGCGACCATCACCTACAACGTCATCGAAGCGGCGATCGCGCTGACCGAGGGCGCTCGGGCGTCGTCGTCGGCGCTCATCGGGTTCGGGCTTGATTCCCTCGTCGAGGTCTCGTCGGCCGCAGCAGTTGCGTGGCAGTTCTCGTCCAAGGACCCTGAATCGCGAGAGAAGGCTGCGCTGCGCTTCATCGCGTTCTGCTTCTTCGCCTTGGCCTGCTACGTCAGCGTCGAGGCCGTACTCGCGCTAGCCGGGATGCGCGAGCCTCAACCATCGGCCATAGGGATCGCTCTCGCGGCGGCAAGCCTGGTGATCATGCCGATGCTCTCGCTTGCGCAGCGCCACACCGGCCGCCAGCTCGGATCCGCATCGGCGGTCGCCGACGCCAAACAGACCATGCTGTGCACCTATCTGTCGGCGGTACTGCTGGGCGGGCTGGTTCTCAACGGTGTGGCGGGTTGGTCGTGGGCCGATCCCGTTGCCGCACTTGGTATCGCTGCGCTTGCCGTTCGCGAAGGCCTCAATGCCTGGCGGGGTGACCCGTGCTGCCACTGAGGGTGACGACATCCCGAGGGGATACCGGCCCTAGCGCGGTATGAACTCCCTAGTCGCTGGGGATCGAGCGCTCGATCTCGTCGAGCCAGATGCGTGCCGACATGTCCGAAGGCGCACGCCAATCTCCCCTGGGCGACAACGATCCACCGTGGGACACCTTGGGGCCATTGGGCATTGCTGATCGCTTGAATTGGGAGAACGAGTAGAAGCGCCGCGCGAACACCTGCAGCCAATGCCTGATCTCACCCAGTGAGTACGACGGACGCTCATCCTCGGGAATGCCGGGGGGCCAGTTGCCGCGCGAGGCATCACCCCACGCATGCCAGGCCAGGAACGCCACCTTCGACGGCCGAAAACCGTGGCGCAGCACCTGGAAAAGCGAGAAATCCTGCAGCACGTACGGGCCGACCTTGCCCTCACTGCTCTGGATTTCCTCGTCCTCCCCCGTCGGTATCAGCTCGGGACTGATCTCGGTGGCCAGCACCGACTGCAGCACCTCAGCTACTGCGGGGTCGAACTGCTGAGAGGAGATCACCCAACGGATCAAATGTTGGATCAACGTCTTGGGCACGCCACCGTTGACGTTGTAGTGCGACATCTGGTCACCGACGCCATACGTCGACCAACCCAGCGCCAGCTCCGAAAGATCGCCGGTACCCAGGACTATGCCGCCGCGCTGGTTGGCCAGCCGGAACAGGTAGTCGGTGCGCAATCCGGCCTGCACGTTCTCGAACGTGACGTCGTAAATTTTCTCGCCTCGGGAAAACGGATGATCCATCTCGCTGAGCATCAACTCGGCCGTCGAGGTGATGTCGATCGTCTCGAAGGTCACGCCGAGCGCGGCGGCCAGCCGGGTCGCATTGTCCTTCGTACGCTCTCCGGTGGCGAAGCCGGGAAGAGTGAACGCCAGGATGTCGCTACGCGGCCGCCCCTCTCGGTCCATTGCCTTGGCGGCGACGATCAACGCGTGCGTCGAGTCAAGCCCACCGGACAGGCCCAGCACAACCTTGGGATAGTCGAGCGCACGCAGCCGCTGCTCCAGACCGGACACCTGAATGTTGTACGCCTCGTAGCAATCCCGCTCGAGCCGGGCAGGATCGGCGGGCACGAACGGAAACCGCTCCACCGCACGCAGCAAGCCAATGTCGCCACCGGGCGGGTCCAGCAGGAACTCGATGCGCCGGAATGAGTCTTCGTCGATCAGGTGGTGGCGCCGGTTGTCATCGAAAGTGCCGATCCGCAGCCGCTCATTGCGCAGCAGTTCGAGGTCGACATCGGCGGTCGAGCGGCGCGCACCCCGCGGAAAGCGTTCGGACTGCGCCAGACACACTCCGTTCTCCCAGATCATCGTCTGACCGTCCCAGGCAAGATCCGTCGTCGATTCACCTTCACCGGCCGCGGCATAGACGTAGGCGGCAAGACACCGCGACGACGCTGACCTCGCGAGCAGGCAACGGTCTTCCGCCCGACCGATCGTGATCGGGCTGCCGGACAGATTCGCCAGCACGGTGGCCCCGGCCAGCGCCGCCTCAGCGCTCGGTGGCACCGGGACGAACATGTCCTCGCAGATCTCCACGTGCAGCACCAACCCGGGAAGGTCGGTGGCGGTGAACAGTAGGTCAGCCCCGAACGGCACTGCCTCGTCGCCCAATCGGAGTTCGCCGCGCTCGTCGTCGCCGGCAGCCAGCTGGCGCTTTTCGTAGAACTCGCGGTACGTGGGCAGGTAGGACTTCGGTACCACACCCAGCACACGGCCACGGTGCACCACGACCGCGGTGTTGTAGACGCGGTGGCGGTAACGCAACGGCGCGCCGACCACCAGTACCGGCAGCAGATCCGCCGAACCGGAGACCACCGTCTGCAGGGCCTCTTCCACGGCTTCCAGCAGCGCGTCCTGCATGACGATGTCGTCAATCGAATAGCCCGACAGTGTCAGCTCGGGAAATACCGCCAGCGCGACATCGTCGTCGTGGCATTCGCGGGCCATCCGCAACACAGACTCGGCATTGGTCACGGGATCACCGATCGCGGTGTGCAGTGTGCAGGCAGCGACCCGCACGAATCCCTGGTGGTAGGCCGAATAAAAGTCCATCCAGACCATTGTCGCCCGTCGATGGTGCGGATTTGGCCACCGGGTGCGAATCGGCTTGTCACACGAGGGGCCGAATCACCTACATTCGGTGAGGTGGAGTCACCCGAACTCGTCACTCTGCTGCGTGGCAGGCGTCTCGCCGTACTGACCGGTGCCGGGATATCCACCGATTCGGGCATCCCCGATTACCGGGGGCCGGATTCCCCACCCAGCAACCCGATGACGATCCGGCAGTTCACCTCGGAACGCGCGTTCCGGCAGCGCTACTGGGCACGCAACCACCTCGGATGGCGGCACATGGATCAGAGAATCCCCAATGCCGGGCACCGGGCGCTGGCCATGCTGGAAAACACCGGCGTGGTGACGGGTCTGATCACCCAGAACGTGGACCTGCTGCACACCAAGGCCGGCAGCAAAGCCGTGGTCAACCTGCACGGCACCTTCGTGCAGGTGGTGTGTCTGGATTGCGGCCACCGCATGTCCCGGGCGACGTTGGCCGGACTGCTCGAGGCCGCCAACCCAGGCTTCCTGGAGCACTCGCAGTCAGTCGGCAGCATCGCGGTCGCTCCCGACGCCGACGCCGAGGTAGCAGACACCTCCGGCTTCCGGATCGTCGATTGTCCCGCCTGCGGCGGCATGCTGAAACCCGACATCGTCTACTTCGGCGAAAGTGTTCCGAAGACCCGGGTCGAGAAGGCCTACTCAATGGTCGACAACGCGGATGCGCTGCTGGTGGCCGGTTCGTCGCTGACGGTGTATTCCGGCTACCGATTCGTACGCCACGCTGCGGCCCGTGGTATCCCCGTCGCGATCGTCAATCGTGGGCGCACCCGAGGCGACGACCTGGCGACGGTGAAAGTCGACACCAGCTGTTCGCCGATGCTGGCCTTGCTGGCAGACGAATTGCCTGCGCTCACAGCAACCGGTGCCCTACACCGCGACGAGGTCATCGGCATGCACGGCGGGGCGACGCATCTCGGCGGGTAGGTCCGACGTGGATTGGCCCAGCATTGTCGCCAGTTCGGCTGCGTCGTAGGCGACCACGCCACGGGCGATCATCGTCGAGTCCTGAGCGCGCAGTTCGACGACGTCGCCGCCGTAGAACCGGCCGGACAGCGCCGTGATGCCGGCGGCGAGCAGAGAACGTCGTTGCCGCACAACAGCGTTGACTGCCCCATCGTCGAGCGTCAACGTCCCGGCCACCTCCGCCGCGTAGCGCACCCAGAATCGGCGGGCCGACATTCGTCCGGCGCGCGGCGCGAACACGGTACCCACCGATGCGTCGTCCAGTGCGGTTGCTGCGTCCGCCGCAGCGGCGAGCAACACCGGCACGCCCGCGTCGGCGGCCAGCAGCGCCGAGGACAGCTTCGAAACCATGCCCCCGGTACCAAGATGATTGCCGCGTCCGGCTTTCACCCCTTCGAGGTCATCGGGATTCTTGACCTCAGCGATAAAGCGCGCGTCACCCTTTCGCGGGTCGCTGTCGTAGAGACCGTCGACGTCGCTCAACAACACCAACGCATCGGCCCCAACCAGGTGGGCCACCAGCGCCGAGAGCCGGTCGTTGTCACCGAATCTGATCTCGTTGGTCGCAACCGTGTCGTTCTCGTTGACGATCCCTACCGCATGCAGAGCTCGCAGCCGGTCCAGCGTGCGCTGAGCGTTGGTGTGCTGCACACGCATAGAGATGTCGTGTGCCGTCAGCAACACTTGCCCCACGGTGCGTCCGTAGCGGGCGAAGGCCCCGCTCCACGAGTTGACCAGGGCCACCTGTCCGACGCTGGCCGCCGCTTGCTTGGTGGCCAGGTCCGCCGGTCGCTTGCTCAGGCCGAGCGGCTCGATTCCCGCGGCAACCGCACCTGAGGACACGATCACCACATCTGACCCAGACTTCATCCGCGCTTCGATCGCGTCGGCGAGGTATTGCAACCGACTCGCATCGAACACACCAGACGGCGTGGTCAGCGCGGTCGAGCCGATCTTGACGACGATCGAACGCGCTGTGCGTACGGCCTCCCGGTGAACGGAGTTCGCCGATTCGGCGATGTGGCGGTTCACTGCCCTTCGCCGCTTTCCCGGCGCGCCTTGCGCGCGGCCTTGCGCTCATCGGCCGACACCCGGTCGGTCTGCTCAAGTCGGACATCCGTGCCACGACCAGACATCGGTAGGTCTACGCCGGCCGGGGTCTGGGGTTCCCAGTCGAACGTCATGTCGCCGATCGTCACCGCGCAGCCGGGCCGGGCGCCGAGCTTCAGCAGTTCGTCCTCGACGCCGAGCCGCGCTAGCCGATCGCCCAGATAGCCGACCGCTTCATCGTTGTCGAAGTTGGTCTGCGCCACCCACCGCTGCGGCCGGGCGCCTCGTACTACGAAGCCGCCGGTGCCATCTGCCTTGACAGTGAAGCCGCTGTCATCGACGGCGACGGGCCGGATCACCGGCCGGCGGGGCACCACCTCGGGTTGCGAAGCACGGTAAGCCGAGATCATCTCCCACAGTGCGAAGGTCAAGGGCCGCAAACCTTCTCGAGACACCGTCGACACCTCGAAGACCGGCCAGCCGAACCTTCGTATGACGTCGTCACGGACGAAGTCGGCAAGTTCGCGGGCATCCGGAACGTCAACCTTGTTGAGCACCACTGCCCTCGGACGTTCGGCCAGATCACCCAACGCGGCGTCGCCCTGCAGCGTGGGCGTATACGCGGCGAGTTCGGCTTCCAGCGCATCGATGTCGGAGACCGGGTCGCGGTCGGGTTCCAACGCGGCGCAATCAACGACATGGACTAGCACGGCACAGCGTTCAAGATGACGCAGGAAGTCCAACCCCAGCCCCCGCCCCTCGGACGCGCCGGGGATTAGCCCGGGGACATCAGCGACGGTGAACGTGTGATCACCCGCCGAAACTACCCCGAGGTTGGGCGCCAACGTGGTGAACGGGTAATCGGCGATCTTCGGCTTAGCCGCTGAGATGGCCGATACCAGCGACGACTTGCCGGCGGACGGGAATCCAACCAGCCCGACGTCGGCGACCGTCTTGAGTTCGAGCGTGAGATCACGGACCTCGCCCTTTTCGCCCAGCAACGCGAAGCCTGGCGCTTTGCGAGCCCGTGAAGCCAAGGCGGCGTTGCCCAGCCCACCCCGCCCACCGGCGGCAGCATCGAAACGGGTACCTGCGCCGACCAGGTCGGCAAGCAGTCGGCCCCGGTCGTCGAGGACGACGGTGCCGTCAGGCACCTTGACCTCCAGGTCGGCGCCTGCGGCTCCGTCGCGGTTGTTGCCGGCGCCCTGCTTTCCTGACGGGGCCACCACGTGCGGGTGAAAATGGAAGTCCAACAGGGTATGTACCTGCGGGTCGACGACCAACACCACGCTGCCGCCACGGCCTCCGTTGCCGCCGTCAGGACCACCCAGGGGCTTGAACTTTTCGCGATGTACCGAGGCACAGCCGTTTCCGCCGTTGCCCGCCCGCGCGTGAACGACGACGCGGTCGACGAACCTTGTCATCGGCCTCCTCCTCTCTTGGCCGAAACCGACATCGAGGCGCGGAAGCGCGTATGCGCGGCGCCAAGACGTCGATCTCGACGGTAGAAGAAGGACCTACGCGTCGGTTCGCGTGACGCGCACGATGTTGACGAACTTGCGGCCGCGTTTCTTGCCGAATTCGACGGCACCGGGCGCCGTGGCGAACAGCGTGTCGTCACCACCACGACCGACGTTAGTGCCGGGATGAAAGTGCGTGCCGCGCTGACGGACCAGGATCTCGCCGGCCTTGACGACCTGCCCGCCGAACCGCTTGACGCCGAGGCGCTGCGCGTTCGAGTCACGACCGTTGCGTGAGCTGGAAGCGCCCTTTTTGTGTGCCATGTCTCTCGCTCCAGTCGTTACTTGATGCCGGTGACCTTGAGCACCGTCAGCGGCTGACGGTGGCCTTGGCGCTTGTGATACCCGGTCTTGTTCTTGAACTTGTGGATCCGGATCTTCGGGCCCTTGGTGTGCTCGAGCACCTCGCCGGTAACCGCGACCTTCGCCAGCGCCTTCGCGTCGGTAGTCACCTTTGAACCGTCCACGACCAACGCGACCGGCAGTGAGACCTTGGCGCCTGGCTCGGCGTCGAGCTTCTCCACCTTGACCACGTCACCGGCCGCAACCTTGTACTGTTTGCCGCCGGTCTTCACGATCGCGTACGTGGCTGACTGAGCTGCCATCGTTGGTGTTCCTCTGCTTCGCGTGCGGGCGCGCAACACCCGAGGGTGTGCGCGCAGGTCTTGGGTGCGGGGGCCTGAGGTTGTGCACGAACTACCTGCACGGACACAGTCTCAAGACTTCCCACCGTCTCCCACCGGCCGTTTGCAGGCCCTGGAGACAACTGCTCAAGGTTACGTGACCAGCGGGTAGAGGGTCAAACCGCCCGTTCAGTCCTGTGTGGGCGGGCCCGCGGGCCGGGCCGCCGCCCGCCTGCGGTGCCGAGCACCTGGAGCGGTAACCGGCGCGGGGGGCGCAGGCTCGTCAGACTCGTTGTCATCGTCCTCGAGAACCTCGATGTCGTCATCGTCGTCATCGTCGTCATCGTCGTCGAGATCGATTTCATCGTCGTCGTCCGAGTCATCGTCATCGTCCGAGTCATCGTCATCGTCCGAGTCATCGTCATCTGACTCGTGGTCGTCGTCCGAGTCAGCGACGACGGCACGAATGGTGTCACCATCCAGCTCAGCGACC
>CAZCHU010000025.1:0-33948 GCA_964498215.1 uncultured Mycobacterium sp.
GATAATCCTGGCCTACTCCGCACTCTCGGTTTGCGAGAACTGCAGCGCATCCATGTTCCAGTAGCCGCGCAGGTTCGTAATCAGCCCGGCGTCATTGACGCGATAGGTGAACACGCCCCGGACCGTGGCCACGAATCCGTTCGGGAAGGTGGTCTCCAGAACCAGGATGTAGGCGACCTCCGTTGGGCTGCTCGATGGGAAGGTCTCTTCGCAGGTGATACGCAGCTGGTTCGGTCCGATGTTGGCGTCGAAGAAGTCGGCGACTGCCGCTTTCCCGCGTACACCGCTGCCCTCGGGGTTGGTGACGGCCTCGCCGATCGGATCCTCGAGGATGACGTCGTCGGCCATCAACGCAAGCCAGCCCGCCTTATCTCCGGACTGCACGCACCGCCACGAGCTCTGCGACGCGGCGATCACCGGTGTCATGGGCGCCGTCTCGGTCATCTCGTTTTACCGATCAGCCTCGGTGTAACGGATGACGCCGCGGATGTTCTTGCCGTCCAGCATGTCCTGGTAGCCCTCGTTGATCTGTTCGAGCTTGTACTGCCGGGTGACCATATCGTCGAGGTTGATTCGGCCCGCCTTGTACATCGACAACAATTTGGGAATGTCGTAATGCGGATTGCCCCCACCAAAGATGGTGCCCTGCAGGCTCTTCTGCAGCAGGGTCAGCATCGCCAGGTTCAGGGTGACAGTCGTTTCCATCATGTTGGCCACCGCCGTGACAACGCAGATACCGCCTTTGGCGGTCAGGTTGAGGTAGCTCTCGATATCTTCACCCTTGAGTTCACCGGTGGTGATGATGGTCTTGTTGGCCATCTGGCCTTGGGTGACTTCGGCGATTCCCATCATCGCCGCAGCGAGATCGGGATAGACGTGGGTCGCGCCGAACTTCAGTGCCTGGTCGCGCTTCCAGTCGACCGGATCGATCGCGAAGATATTGCGTGCGCCCGCGGTGGTCGCCCCCTGTAGGGCGCCCATCCCGACGCCGCCGATTCCTGCGATCGCGACGTCGTCGCCCGGCTCGACGTTCGCACTGCGGACCGCCGAGCCGTACCCGGTGGTCACGCCGCATCCGACCAGGCAAGCCACCTCGAACGGGATTGACGGATCGATCTTCACCACCGAGCTCTTGTGCACGACCATGTACGGGCTGAACGTGCCCAGCAGCGTCATCGGGATGACGGGCTTGCCCTTGGCCGTCACCCGATAGGTTCCGTCGGAGACGGCGGTGCCGCCGAGAAGGCCGGCCCCCAGGTCGCACAGGTTACGTTTACCGCTCTGACACGTCGGGCACTCGCCACACGACGGGATGAACGACAGCACTACGTGGTCGCCGACGGCGACGTTCTCCACACCGGGCCCGATTTCTGTCACGATTCCGGCGCCCTCATGGCCGCCGAGGACCGGGAAGCCGGCCATCGGGATGTCGCCGGTGACCAGGTGGTGGTCGGAATGGCACATGCCCGACGCTTCCATCTGGATCTTGACCTCGTCCTTGACGGGGTCGCCGATCTCAATCTCTTCGATCGACCACGGCTGATTGAATTCCCAGATCAGAGCGCCTTTGGTCTTCATCTCTCCTGCTTTCGACTAGAGCCTCTGCATAAAGACTAGAGGCTCTAGTTAGCCACATCACAGGGCCCCCAAGCAACTGCTTGGGTGGGAACTACCAGATGGGGGTGGGGGCCTCGCCGAGTGGGTAGTAGCCGGGCAGCTTCTCCCCGGCGAGTGACCGCTCGATGCGCTTCTGCATGGTCGGGGTGAGGTCACCGGATTCGATCAGCTTCATGAACGCCTTCTGTACGTGACCGAAGTCGAAGAAATCCCGCTGCCACTCGATCAGTAGCTCACTATCCTCACCAACGGCGGCGAGCCGGAACCAACTGCCGCCGATGCCGTAGATCTCGTCGCGGCTGCCATCACCTTTCTGGGCGATCTGCTTCCAGAATCCCACGATCTCGTTCTGCTTCTCGTCGATCAGCACCTTCTGGTACTCGTAAACCCAGTTCTCCAGGCCTTCCATCTCCAGGCCCAGTGCGACGTCGCGGATTTCATCGCGGCCGATGCACATGACATCTTCCTTCGGTCCGATGTTCCAGCCGTAGGTAGCGTCGTCGGTGTAGAAATCCGCGAGCGGTTTCCAGTCACCGGCCTTCTCAGCATCCTGGTTTGCCTTGAGCCAACGCGCGACCCATTCCTCGAGTTGTTCCCGTGATGCCATGTCCGATCAGCCTTTCTCTGTGATGAACAGTGCCTGGGTGGGACACATCTCGACCGCACGCTCGACTTCGGTACGCACCTCGTCGGGGGGTTCCGGGTCAAGGATCTCGACGGTGCCGCGCTTGGGCACTGTAAAAAGGTCCGGCACTTCCAGTTCGCACATCGCGTGGCCCTGGCACAGGTCGGCGTCGACTTCAATGCGGTAGCAACCCATTTTCTCAGTTCCTGATCCGTCTGCGGTAGCGAACCTTGGCCGGCCGCTGTAGCTGGACGACCATCTTGGAGTGGTCGTTGCGGTAGGAATCGGCGGGCTGGGCCATCTCGAACTCGAACTCGCGCAGCAACACCGAGAAGATCGCCTTGATCTGCATGGTCGCGAACGCCGCGCCGACGCAGCGATGTCGGCCGGCGCCGAACGGAATCCACGTCCAGCGGTTGGCAAGGTCGGCCTGCTCGGGCTTGTTGTAGCGGTCCGGGTTGAATCCGTCGGGGTCCGGGAAGTCCTGCGGGATTCGGTTGCTGATCGCGGGGGAGGCGGCCACGAAGTCGCCCTTGTGGATCGCGTAGCCGGCGACATCGAACTCGCCCTGAGCCACCCGCATCAGGATGATCAACGGCGGATGCAGGCGCAGAGTCTCTTTGACGACATTGTCCAGCTTCGGAATCTGACGCAGCGCATGGAAACTCACCTCTTGCCCGTCGGCGTAGAGTTCGTCGAGCTCTTGCTGGACCTCGGCGTAGATCTCGGGGTGACGGATCAATTCGATGAGTGTCCACGACGAGGTGCCCGCGCTGGTGTGGTGGCCGGCGAACATCAGTGAGATGAACATCCCGGTGACCTCGTCGGCAGAGAACCGGGCGTTGCCGTCCTCGTCCTTGATTGACACCAGCACGTCAAGCATGTCGCGGTCAGCCTTGTCCTGAGGTGGTTGGGCCAGCCGCTGATCCATGATCTCCTGCACCAGCGCAACGAGTTTCACTCGTGCCTCATCGCGCCGCTTGAAGCTATCGATTGGCAGGTACGGGTCGACGTAGCACAGTGGATCGGTGCCGCGCTCCAGCTCGTGGTAGTAGGACGCGAACCGCTGGTCCAACTGCTCGCGGAACTTCAACCCGATCAAACAGGCTGTCGAGGTGTAGATCGTGAGTTCGGCGAAGAAGTCAAGAAGCTCGATTTCCCCGCTGTCACCCCAATCTCTGGTGATCTTCTGAACCTCGCCCTCGATCGTCGCGGCATGGCCTTTCATCTGCTCACCGCGAAGGGCCGAGTTGTGCAGCATTTCCTTGCGTCGTTCGGGACTGGCGTCGAAGACCACCCCTTTTCCGAAGATCGGGGTCATGAACGGGTAGGCCTTGGCCTGATCGAGATCCTCATCGGCGGAACGAAAGAAGAACTCGTTCGCCTCAGCTCCGGATAGCAGGATTACCTGCTTGTCGACCAGTTGGAACCGGCCGACCTCACCGCATTCCGCGCGGACGCGCTTCATCAGACCGATCGGGTCGGTACGGAACTCCTCAAGGTGGCCATGTTCGGCTTCCCCACCGGAGACGCGGGGCACGACCGAGAATGTCATCGGCTCTGCTCCTTGGTGATCGTCAGTGGGGCTTCGGGCTGAAGTTCCATGTTGGCGATGAATCCGCCCCGCGGGGTTTCGGCCACGAAGGTGATGGCTCGGGCGATGTCGGCCGCTCGGAGAAAATAGTCGTGGCGGGCCTGACCCCATTTTGCCCAGTCTTCGAGCGCGGGGCCGATCAACTCGGCGGGCAGGCTCCAGCCCATCGCCGTCTTGGTCGGACCGGGGTGCACGATCGAGGCGCGCACCCCGGTGCCCTCGAGTTCCATCTGGAGGTTATGCACCATCGCGACCAAAGCGGCCTTGGCCGCCCCGTACGCCCCCATGTGCGGTCGCTGACGCAGTGCCACATCAGATCCCACGAAGATCAGATCTCCGCGCTGGCGCCCGATCATGCCGGGCAAGACCGCCCCGGCGATCCGGTTGGCGCCGACCAGATGGATCTGAACCTGCGATTCGAACTGTTCGGTGCTGATGGAGTCGAGCCTGCCGAAGTTGGTGTCGCCTGCACCGGCGACCAGCACCTCGATATCGCCAAGTGCCGAGGTTGCCTCCGCGACACAGGCCTTGACTGAGGAGGGGTCGGTTACGTCGAGACGGACTGCGAGGGCTTCACCGCCGTCGGCGCGGATCTTGTCGACGAACTCTTGACACTTCTCCACCCGCCGGGCCGCCAACGCCACCGGAAAGCCCTGGGCGGCGAGGTTGATCGCCGTAGCGGCGCCGATCCCTGAGGAGGCGCCCGCCACCAGGGCGGGGCGGCGCTCGGGCAGGGGGTCGAAACGGGGCATGGGAGACCTTTCGGGCCGCTCTAACGGATGTCCACGGTGATCGGGAGGTGGGCGAATCCGCGCACATTGCTGGAGTGCACGCGGACCGCGTTGGCTTCGTCGACCTCAAAGCTTCGGATCCGTGTGAGAAACTCTGTCAGAGCCACCCGCGCCTCCATCCGGGCGAGGTGCGCGCCGAGGCAGAAGTGGGCACCACTCCCGAAACTCATCAACTTCGCGCCGATCTCGCGGCCAATGACGAAATCATCTGGCTTGTCGAACACCCGCTCATCACGGTGGGCGGATCCGGGAAGGAGAAGTACGACGTCGCCTTCGGGAATCGTGGTGTCATACAGTGTCAGTTCGCCTGACACGGTGCGGGCCAGAATCTGGCTGGATGTGTCATAGCGCAGCGTCTCCTCAACCCATAGCGGCACCCGCCCGCAGTCCTCGTAAATGGGAGTGAGTTGGTCAGGGTTGCGGTAACCCCAGAATGCCGCGTTGGCAAGAAGTTTGGTGGTGGTCTCATTGCCGGCTATCACCATCAGAAACATGAAGCCGAGAACCTCGTCGTCGGTGAGGCGGTCCCCGTCTATTTCGGCTTCCAGCAGTGCGGAGGTCAAGTCATCCGTGAGGTGTTTGCGGCGTTCGGCGATCATCGCCTGGTAGTAGACGATCAGGTTGATCGATGCCTCGATGGCCGCGGCCGGGATGTCGGTGACGCCGTCCTCGCGATGCATCACCCCGTCGGCCCAGGCGCGCACCTGATCGCGGTCGGGCTGCGGTACGCCCATCAACTCAGAGATCACGTCCATGGGCAACTTGCCGGCGAATTCTTCGACGTAGTCGACGGTTTCGGAACCGCCTGCCTGCTCGAGCATCGCGTCGAGATGCTTGATCGTCAGCTCGGTGACCCTGGGTTCGAGCTCCCGTATGCGGCGGGGTGTGAAGCCCTTGGATACCAGCGTGCGCAGCCGCAGGTGGGCGGGATCGTCCATGGCCAGAAAGGACATCGTCTTGGAAGCGTGCGGGCCGCGGGAGGCCGGGTCGAGTGAGACGCCGTATGCGTTGGACAGCGTGGTGCTATTGCGGAAGCCCTGCAGGACGTCGCGGTGGCGCGACAACGCCCAGAAGCCGAGCTTCTCGTTGTGGTAGAGCGGCGCTTCGTCCCGCAACCGCTGGTAGTAGGGATACGGATCCTCATGAAAGTCGTAGTCGTACGGGTCCAGGATCACCTCACTGAGGGCGCCGCTGTTGGTGGTCATCGGTCCTCCCCGACGATGAGCCCGACCACGTAGCTCAACCGGTCGGCGATCTGGTGATAGGTGAATGCGCCGCTGCCGGCATTGACGAGGGCGCCGAAGAACGTCATCTCCAGTGCGGCCACGGTCCGTGGATCGCGGCCGGGCCCGACGGCGGCGCGGATGCGGCGATGGATCTCGATACCAATACGGTCGCGCACTGCGCGCACCGTTTCATCGTTGCTCGACAGCAGCGCCGTTGTGCAGGCCGCGGCGACCTCGGGTTCGTCGGCGATCATCAGGGTCATGCTGCGCAGCGTCTTTTCCACCCGCGTCGCGGTGGATTCGTTCACGTCGGTGAAGTACTCAACCTGCTGCACGAGATCCAGGTAGACCTCGGCGATCAAGTGGTTCTTCGACGAGAAGTAGGTATAGGCGGTCGCGGGGGCGACCTTGGCCCGCGCGGCGACTGCGCGCACGGTCAGATCGGCATAGGACGACTCGCGCAACATCTCGACACCGGCTGACAGGACTTTGCGAAAGGTCTCCTCCTGCCGTCGGTTACGCGGCACTTGCCGCTGCTGAGAAGTGAGTGCGGCGACCGTATCGCTGGACACCTGTCCAAAATTATCGGAAATGCCGGTGGGTAAGCAAGTCGATTGACGTTTCCACAGGTCAGCGCCGACTAAGTGGCGACAGCAAGAGCCCACTTCTTGCCTCACACCTAGACTTGAAGTTATCGTTCGGGAGGATATTCGGACATGTGTCTAAAGATCAGGCAGGAGATCGAATGGCGATTCTGGCCGGTCGGGAGAGCCAGTTGCTCATCGACGGTGAGTTCGTCGCCGGCAGGTCCGGAACGTTTCGTACCGTCAACCCGGCGACCGAGGAGATACTCGGCGACGCCGCCGACGCCAGCCTCGAGGACATGAACGCAGCGATAGCCGCGGCTCGGAGGGCTTTCGACGCGACGAACTGGTCGAGGAACCTCGAGTTGCGTGTGCGGTGTGTCCGCCAGCTGCAGACAGCGATGCGTGATCACGTCGAGGAACTGCGGGAACTTGCCATCGCCGAGGTCGGCGCACCCCGGATGCTGACCTCGATGGCACAACTCGAGGGGCCGATCGAGGATCTCAGCTTCTGCGCAGATACCGCCCAGTCCTTTCAGTGGACGACCGACCTGGGGGTCGCGGCGCCAATGGGGATCAAGACCCATCGGACGATCGTGCGCGAAGCCATCGGGGTGGTCGGTGCGATCACGCCCTGGAACTTTCCAAACCAGATCAACCTGGCCAAGCTGGGACCGGCGCTGGCGGCCGGAAACACCGTCGTCTTGAAACCGGCACCTGATACGCCGTGGAGCGCAGCGGCGCTCGGAGAGCTGATCGTCGAGCACACCGACATTCCGCCGGGGGTGGTCAACATCGTCACTTCCAGCGACCATGGCGTGGGCGCGTTGCTGTCTGAGGATCCGCGGGTGGACCTGGTCTCCTTTACCGGGTCGACAACCACCGGGCGCGCCGTGATGGCCGCCGGCTCAGCAACGGTCAAAAAGGTTTTCCTCGAATTAGGCGGTAAGTCGGCATTTCTGGTGCTCGACGACGCCGATCTCGCAGGTGCCTGTTCGATGTCGGCGTTTACCGCAGCCATGCACGCCGGCCAGGGCTGCGCGATCACCACGCGCCTGGTGGTGCCCCGCGCGCGATACGACGAAGCCGTCGACGCCGCCGCGGCAACGATGGCCGGACTGAAGCCCGGCGACCCGAACGACGCCGGAACCGTTTGTGGCCCGGTGATATCCGAGCGTCAACGCGACCGCATACAGGGCTACCTGGATTCAGCAGTCGCTGAAGGTGGCCGGTTCGCCTGCGGCGGTGGACGCCCCGCCGATCGCGATACCGGCTTCTTCATCGAACCTACCGTCATCGCCGGCCTGGATAACAACGCAAGAGTGGCCCGCGAAGAGGTCTTCGGACCGGTATTGACGGTGATCGCCCACGACGGCGACGATGACGCGGTACGGATCGCCAACGACTCGCCGTACGGTCTGTCCGGCACGGTGTATTCGGCGGACACTGAGCGGGCCGAGGGCGTCGCCGCGCGGATGCGGGTCGGCACCGTCAACATCAACGGTGGTGTCTGGTACTCGGCGGACATGCCTTTCGGTGGTTACAAGCAATCCGGGATCGGCCGGGAGATGGGCCTCGCGGGATTCGAGGAGTACCTCGAGACCAAAGCGATTGCCGCGGCAGCGAACTAAGGAGGGGTCCGTGGGTCTATACGGAGACCAGTTCAAGGAGAAGGTGGCTATCGTCACGGGTGCCGGCGGCGGCATCGGTCAGGCCTACGCCGAAGCACTCGCCCGCGAGGGCGCGGCGGTGGTGGTCGCCGACATCAACGTCGCGGGGGCGCGTACGGTTGCCGACGCGATCTCCGGTGAGGGCGGCACAGCGTTGGCTCTGCCGGTCGATGTCTCCGACCCTGAGTCGGCTAAAGAAATGGCAGCGCAGACACTTTCGGAGTTCGGTGGTATCGACTATTTGGTGAACAACGCGGCCATCTTCGGCGGGATGAAGCTCGACTTCCTCATCACCGTCGACTGGGAGTATTACAAGAAGTTCATGAGCGTGAACATGGACGGTGCCCTGGTCTGCACCCGTGCGGTGTACCGCAAGATGGCCAAGCGCGGTGGTGGGGTGATCGTCAACCAGTCCTCCACGGCAGCCTGGCTGTACTCGAATTTTTATGGGCTGGCCAAGGTCGGAATCAACGGGTTGACACAGCAACTGGCCACTGAACTGGGCGGCCAGAACATCCGGGTGAACGCGATAGCGCCCGGACCCATCGACACCGAGGCCAATCGAACTACCACGCCGCAGGAGATGGTTGCCGACATTGTCAAGGGTATTCCGTTGTCGCGCATGGGTGAAACCGAAGATCTGATCGGCATGTTGTTGTTCCTGCTCTCGGATCAGGCCAAGTGGATAACGGGCCAGATCTTCAATGTTGACGGTGGACAGATCATCCGCTCATGACCGAGCCGCTGAAGCTGGGGTACATCGGTCTGGGCAACATGGGCACACCGATGGCCAAGCGACTGGTGGAATGGCCCGGCGGCCTCACAGTCTTCGACCTGCGGGCCGATGCGATGGCTCCGCTGGCAGAGTTGGGTGCGACCTTGGCGGGCAGCGTCGCCGACGTTGCGGGTGCCGACATCATCAGCGTGACCGTGCTCGATGACCGTCAGGTGCGCGAGGTGGTCGGTCAACTCGCGGCGCACGCTCGACCCGGCACCATCATCGCGATTCACTCCACAATCAGTCCCGATACGGCGGTTGCGCTCGCAGATCAGTTGCGGCCAGACGACATCCATGTCATCGACGCACCGGTCAGCGGTGGTGGCTCGGCGGCTGAGAAGGGTGAACTAGCCATCATGGTTGGCGCGGATCGCGAAGTATACGAGCGGACTAAGCCGGCGTTGAAGCAGATGGGATCGATGATCGTTCATGCCGGCGGACCGGGGTCAGGAACTCGGATGAAGCTGGCCCGCAACATGTTGAGCTTCATCGGCTACGCCGCCGCGTGCGAGGCGATGGCGCTGGCCGAGGCCAACGGTATCGACCTCGCGCGATTAGGCCGGGTGGTCCGCCACACCGATGCGCTGACCGGTGGTCCCGGCGCAATCATGGTGCGTGAGGATATGACGCCATTGCCCCCCGATCACTGGCTGCACGATACGTTCGTCCACACCCGTGGGTTGGGCGAGAAGGACCTCGCTCTGGCCTTGGAACTCGGCGCCGCCAACGGTGTGGACCTGCCCTTGGCAGCGGTAGCGCTGCAGAACCTGGCCGCCGGACTCGGCGTGCCACACCAGAAGGAGTGAGCATGGACGAGATACGCCGCAAGGGCCTTGCGAAGATGAACGAGGTCTACGGGTGGGAGATGCCCGACATGCCGGGCGATTACTTCGCGCTAACCGCCGATCATCTCTTCGGCAGTATCTGGAGTCGACCCGGGCTTTCGATGCGCGAGAAGCGGATGATGACGCTGACTGTGGTGACTGCGTTGGGTATCACGGATCTGGCTGAGATTCAGGTGAACGCGGCGCTGGGCAATGGTGAGCTGACCGAGGAAGAGCTCAAGGAGATGGCGATCTTCCTCACCCACTATCTCGGTTTTCCGCTCGGCTCGAAGCTCGACGGCGTGGTCACCAAGGTCGCGGGTAAGCGGCGTAAGGCCACTCGCAAGGCCACCGAGGACAAGCGTGCCAATGCCAACGCCGCGCTGAACATGCATTCGGGAAGCAACCTCGGTGATGACGTCGGCGACGAGTAGGTATGCAGCACTGTCTCGCGGTGAGCTAGCGACGCTGGTGCCCGAGTTGTTGTTGATCGGTCAGCTCATCGATCGATCGGGGATGGCCTGGTGTATCTCCAGTTTCGGTCGCGAGGAGATGCTGAAGATCGCCATCGAGGAGTGGGCAGGCGCCAGCCCGCTCTACACCAGGCGGATGCAGAAGGCGCTCGGGTTTGAAGGCGTCGACATCATCACGATCTTCAAGGGGCTGCAAATCGATATCGGTGCCCCACCCCAGTTCATGGACTTCCGCTATATCGTGCACGACCGATGGCACGGCGAGTTCTACCTTGATCACTGTGGTGCACTACTGGACGTCGAGCCGATGGGCGAGGACTACGTGCACGGCATGTGTCACGACATCGAGGACCCGACTTTCGACGCCACGGCATTGGCCACCAATCGAAAGACCCGGGTGCGACCCATCCACCGGCCGCCCCGGAAGCCGTCTGACCGGCACCCGCACTGCGCGTGGACAGTGACCATCGACGAGTCCTACCCGGAAGTCGACTTCATCCCGGCGCTGGACATCGTCGGTGCCAGTCGCGCCCATCACATCGAACTCGATCCTATTGACCCCGATGACCAAGGGGCCGCGGACTATTCGGGCGCGTTGCTGTCGGACGTGGATTTCGGTGCATTCTCCCATTCGGCCCTGGTGCGTATTGCCGACGAGGTCTGTCTACAGATGCATCTACTCGTGCTGTCCTTCAACGTGGCTGTCGCGGCGCGCACCACAGATGTCGAACTGCAGCGCTCGATCCGTACCAAGCAGCTGATCGGTATCGCGGGAGTGGCCGCCGAGCGGATCCACAAGGCGCTGAAACTGCCGGGCGGGCCCAGAGGCGCGCTGCGAGTTCTCGAGTTGCATCCCTTGCTGAATCCGGCGGCCTACGTATTCGCCGAGGCCGAACCGGACGTCGTGCACGTGCGGCGTTCGCCTGCGCACGAGGATGGCGCGTGGGTCTCGCTGGTAACGCCGGCGTCGAACCTGCCGCTGCAAGCCATCGTGGCGGCAGTCGACCCGCACTTGCGTGCCCGAGTGTCGGGCACCGAATCGGACTGGGCTGTCCGGGTAGTCGAGACCGGCACTGCGGCAGAGGAACTGCCCGAGGTTGCAGTGTGCAAGTTCAGCGGAGGCGCCTCCTGGGTATTCGAGGAACGTAAGTCGCTACCCCTGACTGTGATGTGACTGGGTTACCGAGGCAGTAACGCGTTGCCGACCCATCGGCTCAGGTAGGCGCGCAACTCGTTGCCGCGGCGCGGCGGGCGGCCGGGATCGATGACGAACGACTGGATCAGCCGCAGCAGGTGCTCGGCCAGCTCGTCGAGATCGGCATCACGGTAGCCTGCCGAAGCCCAGTCGACGTCGAGGCGTTGCACCATGTCGCGGCCGAATCGCAGGGCGACGTCGGACGTCACGGATTGCACGTGCGTTGCCCCGCCGGGCGCCAACAGCAGACCAATGTACTTTTCCCGGGGGAGCCACTCCAATGCCGTTGCGACAGCTTCGGTGACAGCCTCGGCTGGTTCACGGATCCCGACCAAATGGGCGGTAAGACGGTCGAGAAATCCGTCGACGGCATGGACGGCCGCAGCGACGAGCAACGCCTCGGTGCTGGAGAAGTACCGATACACGGTCTGGCGCGTAACTCCGACCGTGCGTGCTACATCCGAGAGACTGAAGTCGGCACCGTGGTCCTCGATCGCCTTGCCTGCGGCGTCCAGAATCCGGGCAATCGCCTCCTCGTCCGAGGCGGGCGTGGCCCCCGACCAACCGTGGGTTCGCACTACCGGTAGGAGACCTGTAGATCCTTGACGCCGTTCACCCATCCCGACCGAAGGCGCAACGGTTCGGCCAATTTCGTGATGTCGGGTAGCTGATCGGCGAGCTCGTTGAAGATCAGCTTGATCTCCATCCGGGCGAGGTTGGCCCCGATGCAGTAGTGCGCACCATTTCCGCCGAATGATAAGTGGGGATTAGGATTCCGCAGGATGTTAAATCTGAATGGGTGCTCGAAGACATCTTCGTCAAAGTTCGCCGAGCTGTAGAACAGCCCGACGCGTTGGCCTTCGGCGACCGTGATGCCGCCGATCTCGACGTCGCGCAACGCCGTGCGCTGGAAGCAGTGTATGGGGGTTGCCCAGCGGATGATTTCATCGATGGCGGTTTCGGGCCGTTCGCGCTTGAATAGCTCCCACTGCTCCGGGTTCTCGAAAAATGCGTTCATGCCTTGGGTCATGGCGTTGCGGGTGGTCTCGTTTCCGGCCACCGCGAGCAGGATTACGAAGAACGCGAACTCGACGTCAGCCATAGCTTCTCCGTCGATGTCGGCCTGTACCAGCTTGGTGACGATATCGTCGGCCGGGCAGCGACGCCGCTCTTCAGCCATGGTGTACGCGTATCCCATTAACTCGGCGTTCGCCGCCGTGTGATCGGCATCGAAGTCTGGGTCGTCGGTGTTCATGATCGTGTTAGTCCATTCGAAGAGCTTCTCGCGGTCGCTCTCGGGGACGCCGATGAGGTCGGCGATAGCCTGCAGCGGCAGGCTCATCGCAATGTCGTCGACGAAGTTACCGGCGTTCTTCGCGGCGGCGGTACGCACAATGTCGTGCGCGGCAGCGGCCAACTTCTCCTCGAGGCCAGCTATCGCCCTCGGGGTGAAGAGCCTCGAAACAATCTTGCGCAGGCGGGTGTGCTCGGGTGCGTCATGGTTGATCAGCAAGGCCTTGGTCAGCTCGAGTTGCTCGGGGGTGGAGCCCTCGGGTAGCCGCATGACCACGCCTTGTCGATTAGCCGACCACAGTGCGCCGTCCCGGGAGATCGCCTTGATGTCCTCGTGCCGGCTGATAACCCAGTAGCCGCCGTCGTTGAAGATCGACTCCTCTTGGGCGTTCCACCACACCGGCGCCGTCTTACGAAGCTCGGCGAACTCGGCGACGGGAATGCCCTTGAGGAGGACATCCGGATCGGTGAAGTCATACCCCGGCGGAAGGAACGGGCAGCTGTGCAATCCGTCGTTGGTAGCGGTCATAGTATCGACCATACACTAATGGCGCGATGTGTATGGTCGATGTGGCGGAGTCGGCCGACAGCGGTGCGATTAGGGTGGGCACCTGTGCACGTCCTGGTTATCGGATCCGGAGCCCGTGAACACGCGCTGTTGCTCGCGCTGCGTCGAGACCCGGAGGTCACCGCGCTCGCGGTTGCGCCCGGCAACGCGGGCACGGCCAGCATCGCCGACCAGTACGAGGTCGACGTGACGTCGCGTCAGGACGTCACCGCCTTGGCCGGCCGCATCGGAGCCGACCTTGTGGTCATCGGACCGGAGGTGCCACTGGTGCTCGGTGTCGCCGACGCCGTGCGCGACGCCGGCATCGCCTGCTTCGGGCCGACGAAGGACGCTGCGCGCATCGAGGGCTCGAAGTCGTTTGCCAAGGACGTGATGGCGGCCGCCGGAGTGCCTACCGCCCGCAGCGAGATCGTCGACAGCCCCGCGCACCTTGACTCCGCGCTGGACCGGTTCGGTCCGCCGATCGGCGATCCCGCTTGGGTGGTCAAGGATGATGGGTTGGCTGCCGGTAAAGGTGTGGTCGTCTCGGCGGAGCGTGACACTGCCCGCGCACATGCAGCCAGCCTGCTCGAGGCCGGCCATCCGGTGGTCCTCGAGTCTTTCCTCAGCGGTCCCGAGGTTTCGCTGTTTTGTGTGGTCGACGGTGAGACGGTCGTTCCGTTGTTGCCGGCGCAGGACTTCAAGCGAGTCGGTGACGGTGACAACGGACCCAACACCGGCGGCATGGGCGCCTACGCGCCACTGCCGTGGCTACCTGACGACATGATGCGGCGCGTCGTGGACGAGGTTGTGAAACCCGTTGCCGCTGAGCTTGTCAAGCGGGGCAGCCCGTTCTCGGGCCTGCTGTATACCGGTCTGGCGATCACGCCCACGGGTCCGGCGGTGGTCGAATTCAACTGTCGATTCGGCGATCCGGAGACGCAGGCCGTGCTTGCGCTGCTGGAGTCGCCGCTGGGGCAACTGATGCGTGCGGCCGCAACCGGTGAGCTGGCCGGCCAACCGCCGCTGCAGTGGCGCCCAGGCTTCGCCGTCACGGTCGTCGTCGCCGCGGAGAACTATCCGGGCCGTCCACGGGTAGGCGACGTGGTGCACGAGGCAGAAGCAGACCAGGAGAGCGCCGAGTCGGGCAGCAGCGTGCTGCACGCCGGCACCGTCCGTCGCGAGGACGGCGCCATCGTGTCCTCGGGCGGCCGGGTGCTTTCGGTGGTGGGGGTCGGCCCCAGCCTTGCTGCGGCACGTGCGGCGGCCTACGCACGGATCGACTCGATTAAATTGCCCGGCAGCCATTTTCGCAGCGACATAGGGCTGGCCGCAGCGGACGGACGCATCTCGATTTAGGCCGTCAGTAACGGTGCCGCCCAGGTCAGCTCGCTGGTGAGCTGCGAGGACCAGTAAGACGCGTTGTGCCCTCCCGGCGAGAATCCGCCGGCCGGCGGGGTGCGGAGTTGGGCGATGAACTGCTGCGTTGCCGGGTAAAACGGATCGTCGTAGCCGCAATCAATGCGCAGGGGAATTCCATCCAGCGCGGCCAGGCCCCACACGCTGTTGGCTTCGTAGTCCTGCGCGTCATCGAAAGCTCCCGGCGCGGCCGCCCCCGGCGATGTCCAGAGGGCAGGGCTGACCGCGCAGATCGCAGCGGTACGCCCTGGGCCCAACCGGGAGCCCAGCAGCATCGCGCCGTATCCGCCCATCGACCATCCCTGGAAAGCCACCCTGGAGGTGTCCAGGCCCTGCTCGCTCAGCAGGGGGATGAACTCGTCGAGCACCATCGCGCCCGCATCGTCACCGGACGCGCGGCGGTGCCAGTAGGTGCCGCCCCCGTCGACGGCGGCGATCGCGAACGGTGGCACCCCGGCCTGTACCGCATCGGCGAGGAACTGCTCGGCGCCCATTGACATCACGGCGTGTGCGTTGGAGCCCTTACCGTGCAGAAGGATCACCGGTCGGATCGCTGCCGCCTGGCCGGGTGGGCGGGCAATGATCCAGTTGGTCATGGCTCCGCCGCGCGCGGCCGAGGCGAAGGAACCAGTGGTCAAGGTTGGGGCTGGCGGTGCGCCTGCGGCTACTGGGGCGCCCAAAGTTGCCACTGTGCCTAATGTGCCTAGTGTGTACGCCCCGGCCGCGGCGGCGATGCTAGCGCGGAGACCGGCGTGCAGTGCGGTGCGACGGTTGATGGCTGACATGCGGGCCATCATGCCATCGGGATGGGGCTTGGCGAGGCGGCTGATTGGCCGAAAGCGCGATGCCAAAACACCTTGACTGGCACCATGATAGGGGTGACGGCAGCAGTCACTCCCAAGGGTGAACGTCGACGGTACGCGCTGGTCAGCGCCGCCGCCGACCTTCTGTGCGAAGGTGGATTCGACGCGGTGCGGCACCGTGCTGTCGCGCGCCGGGCCGGGCTTCCACTCGCGTCGACGACATACTATTTTTCCTCTCTCGAGGACCTGATCACCAAGGCTGTCGAGCACGTCGGCACCCGGGAGTCACAGGAGTTGCGGGACCGGGTGGCCCTGCTGTCGCGCCGTCGCCGCGGCGCCGAGTCGACCGCCGACGTATTGGTCGACTTGCTAGTCGGGGACAGCCCCGAACAAGTCACCGAACGACTGATCTCAAGGTATGAGCGCTACATTGCCTGCGCGCGGCAACCCGGGCTGCGCGATATCCAGCGGCGTCTTCTTCAGCAGCGCACCGACGCCGTCGTCGAAGTCGTCGACCGCTCCGGAAGGTCGGTGCGCGCGACGTTGCTCACCGCATTGGTATGCGCGGTGGACGGCGCGGTGGTGGCCGCACTGGTCGGAGACGGCGACGGCCCGCGTGCAACGGCCAGGGCCGCTCTGATCGACGTGATCGACGTGCTCGCACCCTACGACTAACCACGTGAGTATCACCGGACGTCTCGCCAAAGGTGCGGACACAGTTCTGGACCGTTCTGTGGTCCTGGGATATACCAAGCTGGGTCCGAAGATCAGACGGCACTGGTGGCCCGCCGATCCGCCGCCCGCGGCGATGGCAGGCAAGAGGGTGGTGGTGACCGGTGCGACCGCCGGGATCGGCGAGGCGATGGCCGAGTCCTTCGCGCGGCTCGGCGCAACGGTCCACCTGCTCGGGCGGAGCGAACAGAAGGTCCGAGACAGCGCCGCAATGATCCGAGGTTCGTTGCCGGGCTCCGCTAGTGGTTCGGTGATCGAGGAAATCTGTGACGTCGCCGATCTCGACGCCGTGCGTGCGTGGACCGCTGATCTCTGTGGACGTATCGATGCGTTGCACGGCCTGGTGCACAACGCCGGCGGTATGCCCAAGAAGCGTACTGAGACCCCGCAGGGACACGAGACCCAGTTGGCGTGCCACGTCCTGGGGCCGCAGGTGATGACGCAGGAACTGCTGCCAATGCTGCACAATGCGCTCGGCGCATCGGTTGTTTTCATGTCGTCGGGCGGCATGTACACCACGCCGTTGAGCGCCGACGATCTCGAGTCCCGCAACGGCACCTACAACGGAGTGCGGGTCTATGCCCGCACCAAGCGGATGCAGGTGGTGCTCGCCGACCAGTGGGCGCGGCGGTTGGCCGGCACCGGCATCCGAGTCGAGAGCGTACATCCAGGGTGGGTCGAGACTCCTGGCGTCGCAGAGGCTCTACCAGCCTTCCGGCGGGTGACCGGGCCGCTGCTGCGCGACGCCGCAGACGGTGCGGACACCGCCGTCTGGCTGGTTGCCACCCGGCCCGAGTCGAAAGCCGGTCACTTCTGGCACGACCGTGCCCAGCGCCCAACCACTTTCGGCTGGCAGCGCCGCGAGGACCCGGCGGTGGTCGAGGAGTTCATGGCCGAGGTTTGCCGGATGACGTCTGGCGTCTAGTGTGCGGTGAGACCGTGATCTCGGTCGATTCATCGACCTGAGCGCACACTAGCCGGACTTCTCGCTAAGGCGCTGAAACCTGGCTTCCAGCAAGGCGATACGGTCGCCATTGCCGACCAGCTCCAGATATCGGGTGCCGAATACCGCGAGCAGCACGTCGTCGAGTCGACGCACCGCTCCGGCCGGATACCGGTAGTCCATCGCGTCGTTGACCGCGGCGGTGTCAATGCCGCCGAGGACGGTGTCCACTCCGTCGATCGAATCGATGCCGAGCTCGAGCAGCAGACCGGCGATCCAGGCGTAGTGCTCGGTGCGCGACCATCCGGCGTCGGGGAACCGGTTGCCCAGATAGGTGGCGAGCACCGGAGTCGGGATCCGGGGATCGCCGGTGTTCTGCGGCGCGGGCTCCGACGGAGTGGTCGACACGAGCCGCTCCCGAATCGCCGAGAATTCGCGGTCGGCCAGCTCGAGCAGGCCGGCGGCCAATGTGAAGCGCCGGTCGAGATCCGGTGCGTCCTCCTCGGTTACCGAACCCTTGTAGCGCACGTCATGCTCAAACTCGGCCCACGCATGCTGCAGGATGGTGCGCACCTGAACCGAGGCCGGCTGCTGTTCGCCCTCGGCGGCTACGAGCAGGTGCCTGCTGGTGTATCCCCACCGGCCCTCGCTTGCGGTCTCCACACCCATATCCCGGTCGTCGAGCAGTCGCATCTCCTCCCCGAGCAGGTTGGCGACGGTCGCGACGTCGTCGCGGAGGTAAGTGATGACCCGGACACCGATCTGATCGGTGATCTCCGACAGCGGATCGGTGTACAGGCGCCGGCCGTCGATGGTGCGGTCAGCCTTTGCGGCGAACGACGCGACCGTCTTGGTGCGCGCTGTGATGCCGAGATAGTTGATCCCGGCGTCATCGAGAAGCCCGGTAACCGCCGCCAGATACTGGCGGGTGGAATGCGTGAGTGACGGTCGGCGCTCGGCGTAGGTGGCGATAGCGTCGTGAATGGCGCCCGGAGTCGGTTCCGGCGGGGCCGGGGCCAGGTCAGTCGGCAAGGTCGGAGTGACGATGTAGCCGGTCTGACCGTCGCCGTAGACCGTCACGTCGGCAGGCCTGCGCGCGGTGTACATCGCGACATAGGCGCACATCACCGCGTCCACCGGATCCTCGACGCGGCGCAGTTCGCTTTTTCGCTCCGCGCTGTCGGCCATCGACCGCAGCTGTGCCCAGTGCTCGCTGTCCGCGGTGCGCAGCGTGGGGTCGGATTGGGCGAGCCCCTCGATGTGTTCCATCAGCCGCAGCAATTCCGCCCGCAACTGCGCGACGTTGCGGCCCGGTTTGGACTTGTACTTCAACGTGCGGCCGAGCCGGAACAGGGCGATCGTCGCCGGGTGCGGGTACACCTCGATCGCTCGCCGCTGCGCCGTCGACTGCGGATCGATGTCGAGTTCCAGCGCGCGGGCGATACGCGCAGCCCGGGGAACGTCGGCGAACTCGGGCCTACTCGTGTTGGACGGGTGCGCACCGGCCTGGTATCGACCGAAGTCGGTGTTCAGCTGCCGTTCGGCGGGGCGTTGACCGGTCGGGTTGGCGACGATCAATGGAGCGTCGATCGCTACCAGACAGGCCCCTTGGGTGTATGGCGCCAACGCCGCTCGGATGCTGGTGTCATCGGTCGCCGTTCCGGCGTAAACCAGCCGCCCCGAGTCGTCGACGGCAGCCACGCCGGTGGGCTTGCGCTGGCCCCAGGCCAGGTCCAGTCCGACGTAGAAGACACTGCAGCGGGGGGAGTGCACATCGGTCAGCTTGCCTCATCCGGCCGATAGGCTGTGTATTCGTGAGTATTCCCAACATTCTGGCCACTCGATACGCGAGCGAGGAGATGGTGGCCATCTGGTCGCCAGAGGCCAAGATCGTCACCGAGCGGCGGTTGTGGCTGGCGGTGCTGAAGGCCCAGGCAGAGCTCGGCGCGGGAGACTCAAGCGTCCCCGATTCGGTGATCGGTGACTACGAACGGGTCGTCGAGGACGTCGACCTGGAGTCGATCGCCGCGCGGGAGCGGATGCTGCGTCACGACGTGAAGGCGCGCATCGAGGAGTTCAACGCTCTCGCCGGTCATGAGCATGTGCACAAGGGGATGACGAGCCGCGATCTCACCGAGAACGTCGAACAGCTCCAGATCAAGCAGTCTTTGCAGCTGGTGCATTCTCATGGAGTCGCAGTGCTGGCCCGACTCGCTGAGCGTGCGGTGCTCTATCGCGACCTGGTCATGGCCGGTCGCAGCCACAATGTCGCCGCCCAGGCCACCACGCTCGGCAAGCGCTTCGCCTCGGCGGCCCAGGAGATGCTGGCCGCCCTGCAACGGATCAGCGAGCTGATCGACCGCTACCCGCTGCGCGGCATCAAGGGGCCGATGGGTACCGCGCAGGACATGCTCGACCTGTTCGACGGAGACACCGGGCGTCTGGCCGATCTCGAACGCCGCGTCGCGCAATTCCTGGGCTTCACCGAGATCCTCACCAGCGTCGGGCAGGTCTATCCCCGTTCGCTGGACCATGACGTGGTTTCCGCGCTCGTGCAGCTCGGGGCCGGGCCGTCGTCACTGGCACACACCATCCGGCTGATGGCCGGCCACGAACTGGTGACCGAGGGATTCGCCCCGGGCCAGGTCGGGTCATCGGCGATGCCGCACAAGATGAACGCCCGCAGCTGCGAACGCGTCAACGGACTGCAGGTCGTGCTCCGCGGCTACGCGTCCATGGCTGCTGAACTGGCCGGGGCGCAGTGGAACGAGGGCGACGTGTTCTGCTCGGTGGTGCGCCGCGTCGCGCTGCCGGATGCGTTCTTCGCGCTCGACGGCCAGACCGAGACCTTCCTGACAGTGCTCGACGAGTTCGGTGCCTACCCCGCGGTGATCCAACGCGAGCTCGACCGCTACCTGCCGTTCCTGGCCACCACCCGCATCCTCATCGCCGCGGTGCGCGCAGGAGTCGGCAGGGAGACCGCTCACGAGGTCATCAAGGAGCACGCGGTGGCCGTCGCGCTGGCGATGCGTGAGGCCGGAACCGAGCCCGATTTGCTGGACCGGCTCGCCGCCGACCCCCGGTTGCCGCTGGATCGGGTGGCGCTGGACACGGCTCTTGCCGATAAGCAGATCTTCACCGGATCGGCGGGGGATCAGGTGGGGCGGGTAGTTGCGGCGGTCGACGACGTCATCAGCCGCTATCCCGAAGCCGCGGAATACACCTCAGCGGCGATCTTGTGATCCCCGCGGTCCTGTTCGTCCCGCCTGAACGTAGTTTTGGCCGGAGTTGAGGTCAGCCACCCCAGCGAATGCCAGCGGCGCGGATACCGGACGCGCGCAACTCAAGAGCGGCCAGCCCCCGGATGGCGGCCGGGTCCTGGTTCCGCCAGGCTCCCGCCGGATCGGAACTGATCGCCGCCAGCTTCGGCAGCGGACGGTTGGCCAGCGCCCGCAACGCGAGAAGCTGCTCGCCCGCCCAGGTGGACGCCAGCGTGACGGCGGTCCACTTGCGTCGGAAGAACCGCACCCGCAGGAACAGCCACGGCATTATCAGCGCCAGGATCGGCGGTGCGGCCACGGCGAGCGCAAGCAGCCAGGCCAGCCACCCGGCCGTCACCCCGAGGCTTTGGCCGGCATCGGCGATCTCCCGGGCGGCGTTACCGGCGCCGGTAAGCGGTTTTGCCAGCGCGTCGCCGATGAGGGGTACGCCGTCAACGCTGTCGCCGGCAGAGTCGAGATTGCCCGCCACTCCCGCGGCCCCGCTTTCCACCCGGTAGCCGAATTCGGCGATCACCGCGACCGCGGCGTGCACCGCCGTGCCGACGAAGACCCAGATGGTCGTCCAAACGATCACGACGGCATCGCTGAACAGTTGTGACATCAGCCGAGCCGGAGTTGTGGCATAGGGGACCCACCGTCGATTCATGTGTTCGATCACAACACACGGAGGGCCTGCGGCACCGCAACGTTAGGCTGGCTCGATGCGCCCCGCTCTGTCCACCTACCCGCACTTGGCCAGTGGCAAGGTTCGCGAGCTGTACCGCGTCGATGACAGGCACCTACTGTTCGTCGCCTCCGACCGGATCTCCGCCTACGACTACATCCTCGACTCCGAGATACCGGACAAGGGTCGAGTCCTGACAGCCATGAGCGTGTTCTTCTTCTCTCACCTGGATGCGCCGAACCATCTGGCCGGCGCGCCGGACGACGAGCGCATTCCGGCCGAGGTACTGGGCCGGGCGCTGGTGGTCGAGCAGTTGGAGATGCTGCCGGTGGAAGCGGTGGCCCGTGGTTACCTCACCGGCTCAGGGTTGATCGACTACCAGAAGACCGGCAGTCTCTGCGGGATCGACCTGCCACCGGGATTAGTGGAGGCGAGCAAGTTCACCGATCCGATTTTCACACCTGCGAGTAAGGCCGAACTCGGTGAGCACGACCAGAACATCACCTTTGACGAGGTCATCGATCTGGTCGGGGCGACGCGCGCCGACCAGCTTCGGGAACGCACCCTGCGCGCCTACCGCCAGGGTGCCGAGCACGCCCTGGCCCACGGCATCATCCTGGCCGATACGAAGTTCGAGTTCGGTGTCGACGGTGAGGGTGAACTCAAGCTGGCTGACGAAGTGTTCACCCCGGATTCGTCGCGCTACTGGGGTGCCGATGACTACACCGAGGGGGTGGTGCAGAAGAGCTTCGACAAGCAGTTTGTCCGCAACTGGCTGACCGGCCCAGAATCGGGCTGGGACCGCACCGGTGGTGAACCCCCGCCGCCGCTGCCCCGGGACATCGTCGAAGCGACCAGGGCGCGCTATATCGAAGCCTACGAGCGAATTTCAGGCCTGAAGTTCGATGCCTGGATCGGAGAGTCTGAGTGAAGTCACCGATCGCCAAGCGGGTGGAGTGCCGCCGCGAGCATCACGGAGACGTGTTCATCGACCACTATGAATGGTTACGGGACAAGGACAGCCAGGAGGTCATCGATCACCTCGAGGCGGAGAACGCCTACACCGAGTGCGTGACGGCAGATCAGGAGTCGCTGCGCCGGAAGATTTTCGACGAGATCAAGGCGAGAACTAAGGAGACAGATCTCTCGGTGCCCACTCGACGCGGCGAGTGGTGGTACTACGGGCGCAGCTTTCAAGGCCAGCAGTACGGTGTGCAATGCCGTTGTCCGGTGGTTGATCCCGATGACTGGACGCCGCCTCAGTTCGACGAGCACACCACGATCGCGGGTGAGCAGGTGTTGCTGGATGAGAACGCCGAGGCCGAAGGGCACGACTTCTTCTCCCTCGGCGCGGCGACCGTCAGTGTTGATGGGAATGTCCTGGCTTACTCGGTCGACCTCAAGGGCGATGAACGGTACACGTTGCGGTTCAAGGACCTTCGAACCGGGGAACGCTTCGACGACGAGATCACCGGCATCGGTGCGGGAGCAACCTGGGCTGCTGACAACCGCACCGTCTACTACGTCACCGTGGATGACGCCTGGCGGCCGGACACTGTGTGGCGCCACCGTCTGGGTGCCGGGCTGCCGGCCGAACGCGTCTACTATGAACCAGACGAACGATTCTGGGTCGCGGTCGGACGCACCCGCAGCAACAAGTACCTCATCATCGCAGCCGGTAGTGCGGTCACCTCGGAACTGCGCTTCGGTGATGCGACGGATCCGCAGACGGCGTTCGCCACGGTGTGGCCCCGCCGCGATTCCGTCGAGTATTCGGTCGACCACGTCGTCGTCGACGGGGAGGACCGCTTCCTCATCCTGCATAACGACGGGGCGGAGAACTTCACCCTCGTCGAAGCCCCGGTCAACGATCCGACGACGTGCCGCACGCTGATCGAACATCGCGGTGACGTCCGGTTGGACTCCGTCGATGCGTTCGACAGGCACCTGGTGGTCAGCTACCGCAGCGATGCGCTACCCCGAATCCAGTTGTGGCCCATAACGGATTCGGGGTACGGCCTGGCCCGGGATGTCACGTTCGGTTCGGAGTTGATGTCTGTTGGGCTGTCGTCGAACCCGAACTGGAGCGCACCCAAACTCCGGATTGGCGCCACTTCGTTCATCACGCCTGTGCGCATCTACGATCTCGATCTGGCCACCGGTGAACGGACATTGCTCCGCGAACAACCCGTGCTGGGCGATTACCGGCCGGAGGACTATGTCGAGCGACGGGACTGGGCGGTCGCCCCCGACGGTGCGCGGATACCCGTCTCGATCATCCACCGTGCCGGCCTGACGTACCCGGCGCCGCTGCTGCTGTACGGGTACGGGGCCTACGAGTCGTGCGAAGACCCGAGGTTCTCCATCGCCCGACTGTCCTTGCTGGATCGCGGGATGGCGTTCGCGGTCGCCCATGTACGTGGTGGTGGTGAGCTGGGCAGGCCGTGGTACGAGCACGGCAAGATGCTGGAGAAGCGAAATACATTCACCGACTTCATCTCGGTGGCAGCGCATCTGGTAGGCACCGATATCACCAAGCCGGAGAATCTGGTGGCCTACGGGGGCAGTGCCGGAGGTCTGCTGATGGGGGCGGTGGCCAATATGGCGCCCGAGCTGTTCGCCGGGATTCTGGCTGCGGTGCCGTTCGTAGACCCGCTCACCACGATCCTGGACCCGTCGCTGCCACTGACCGTCACTGAGTGGGACGAGTGGGGAAACCCGCTGGAGGACCCCGAGATCTACCGCTACATGAAGTCCTATTCGCCGTATGAGAATATCGAGTCGAAGAACTATCCGGCGATCCTGGCGATGACATCGCTGAACGACACCAGGGTGTACTACGTTGAGCCGGCGAAATGGGTTGCGGCGCTGCGGCACGCTCAACTGGATCCGGCGTCCGAGGCGGCCAAGGTATTGCTGAAGACGGAGATGCACGCCGGCCACGGCGGCATCAGCGGGCGCTACGAGCGCTGGAAAGAGGTCGCGTTCCAGTACGCATGGCTGCTGGCAGCGGCGGGTTTTGACGCACACTAGACGCTTGTAGGCACCGTGTTGTCTACCGTCCGGACACCTGCAGTAGCGACACTGGGCGGGTGCCAGGACAATTGATCGTGTCGATCTCCGGGGTGAGCGACCGCACCCTGGCTGATGTTGCGGCCTTTCGGGCAAACCTCGGCGACCGTGGTGTGCCGGTATCGTTCCTGGTGGCGCCGCGTCTGAAAGGTGGCTACCGCCTCGACCGCGACGCCACCACCGCGGACTGGCTGATTGACAGGCGTGCTGGCGGCGACGCCGTTGTACTGCACGGTTTCGACGAGGCCGCAACCAAAGCCCGCCGCGGTGAGTTCGCGGCGTTGCCCGCTCATGAGGCGAACCTCCGGCTGATGGCCGCCGACCGGATCCTCGAGCACCTCGGCCTACGTACCCGGCTGTTCGCGGCGCCCGGCTGGAACATCTCGGACGGTGCGATCACAGCGTTGCCCCGCAATGGGTTTCGGTTGCTAGTCGGCCTCAGCGGCATCACCGACCTGGTCCGGGAGAGCACCGAACGCGCCCGCGTGCTGGGCGTCGGTGAAGGCTTCCTGTCCGAGCCGTGGTGGTGTCGCACGCTGGTGCTGTCAGCAGAGCGCATCGCGCGGCGTTCGGGTGTGGTGCGGATCGCGGTTGCCGCACATCATCTACGTCGTCCGGCTATCCGGACGGCCATGCTGGACGCCGTCGACCTGGCGCTGATGCACTCGTGCGCGCCGGCTGTCTACGAATGGCGGAGTCGACCTTCGCTGACCCGCGCGGCTTGAGGGGCTCCGATGACAGCGATTTTCAGAGTGCCGTAGCCGCGGATCGACCGGCGGCGCGCCCCGAGAATAGGCAGCCGCCCAGAAACGTCCCCTCCAGCGCGTTATACCCGTGCACACCGCCTCCGCCGAAGCCGGCGACCTCGCCCGCGGCGTAGAGGCCATCGATCGGGACCCCGTCGTTGCCCAGGGCGCGCGATGACAGGTCTGTCTGGATACCACCCAATGTCTTGCGGGAAAGGACGTGCAACTTCACTCCGATCAGGGGTCCCGCCGCAGGGTCGAGGATTCGATGCGGTGCCGCGGTGCGGCCAACGCGGTCTCCGATGTACCGCCGTGAGTTATGGATCCCTTGTACCTGAGCATCTTTCGAATAGGGGTTGGCGATCTGAAGATCGCGTGCCTCGATCTGCGCTCGTATGGTTTCGATGTCCAGAAGTGGTTCGTCGGTGAGCGCGTTCATCTTCGCCACGAGGTCCTCGAGGGTGTCGGCGACCACGAAGTCCGCGCCGTGCTTCTTGAACGCCTCCACCGGAGCCGGCGCACCCTTGCTCAGTAGTCGGTCTTTCAGGACACCCGCGCGGTCCTTGTTGGTGATGTCCGGGTTCTGCTCCGACCCTGACAGCGCGAACTCCCGCTCGATCATCTTCTGGGTAAGGATGAACCAGCTGTAGTCATAGTCCTTGATGTCTGGGTTCGTACGCAGATAGCGCAGAGTGCCCAGGGTGTCATAGCCGGGTAGGTACGGCTGCGGAAGCCGCCGCCCCAAAGCGTCGAACCACATCGATGACGGCCCCGGCAAGATCCGGATGGCGTGCCCCGGCCAGATCGGATCCCAGTTCTGCACCCCCTCGGTGTAGTGCCACATTCGATCTCGGTTGACCAGACGAACCCCGCTGGCCGCGGCAATGTCGAGCATTCTCCCGTCGACGTACGCCGGCACCCCGGTAATCATTGACTTCGGGGCGCTGCCCATCCGCTGCGGCCAATTGCGGCGCACAATCTCGTGGTTCCCGCCGATTCCTCCGGTGGTGACGATGACGGCTTGTGCACTCAACTCGAAGTCGTTCAGAGGATCCCGGTTCGATTGAACGCCGCGCGGTGAGTTGTCCGGTGCCAGTACGGTGCCCCGCACACCGGTCACCCTACCGTCGCTGATGACTAGCTCATCGACACGATGTCGATGGTGGAAGACGACGCGGCCCTGCTCTGCGGCCGCCAGTGCGGAGTTGGTGAACGGTTCGACGACACCCGTACCTGTGCCCCAGGCGACATGAAACCGGGGAACAGAGTTGCCGTGTCCATCGGCGCGCAGGTCACCCCGCTCAGCCCAACCGACTGTCGGAAGGAACTTGATGCCATGCCCAAGCACCCATGACCGTTTCTCCCCGGCAGCGAACTCGACGTAGGCGCGAGCCCACTTGACCGCCCATTCGTCCTCGTCGTCGATCCGATCGAACTGGGCACTGCCCCGCCAGTCGCTCCATGCGAGTTCGAACGAGTCTTTGACACCCATGCGGCGCTGCTCGGGACTGTCGACCAGGAACAGCCCTCCGAACGACCAGAACGCCTGACCGCCCAGATTGGCGGCGTTCTCCTGATCGACCAGCGCGACCCTCTTCCCGCGGCTGGTCAGTTCGTGGGTAGCAACTAGGCCGGCAAGTCCGGCTCCGACCACGATGACGTCGGCATCCATTGGTGAACTCCTTCGTTATCGGACTAGTTGCCTGCTCAACTCAGCAACGTATCGGATGTATCGGCACGCGGCAGCTATTCGGGGCGGTGGCTTTGCCCGGCGACGGCCAGGGCGCCTCAGAACTGCGTGCCGGTCTCGGGTTCGAGGACTTGAAAATCGGTGTCGGTCATTTCGGACAACCGCCCGTAGTAGATGGGCCGTGCAATGGGGTCGACGATCGCCTGATGGATCGGCACCGCCCGGGCCGGAGCCACCGCGCGAAGGTAGTCCACCGCTTCGGAGATTTTCATCCACGGCGCGGCCGCTGGGGTGGCGAGCACGTCGACAGGTTCATCGGGAACGAATAATGCGTCGCCGGGATGCATCAGCCGCGCCTGGTGCTCACCGTCGCCGATGAGGTACGAAATATTGTCGATCACAGGAATTTCCGGGTGGATCACCGCGTGCCGGCCGCCTACCCCCCGCACCCTCAGGTGTCCTACCGACAGTTCGTCGCCGACCTGGACCGGCTGCCAGCCCCCGCCGAGTTGGGCTGCGGTCTGCGGGTCGGCGTAGAGGGCGGCCTGCGGGTTGGCGTCGATGAGCGCGGGAAGTCGTTCGGTGTCGGCGTGGTCGGGGTGTTGGTGGGTGATCAGGATCGCCGACAGACCGGTGATGCCCTCGAAGCCGTGAGAGAAATTGCCCGGGTCGAACAACACCGTGGTATCTGCATGAACGCCGTCGCCGATCTGCTCGGTGAAGCTCGCCAGGAGGCACGAATGACCGAAATGTGTGAGCTGCATGCCTATATTGTGTCGCCCTCTGGGTGGGTGCGCGCCACGGGTAGAGTGACCGCCGTGGCAAAAGTGGTGGTACACGTCATGCCGAAGGCCGAGATTCTTGACCCGCAGGGCCAGGCCATTGTCGGTGCACTCGGCCGCCTCGGCTTCGACGGAATATCAGATGTACGTCAGGGCAAGCGATTCGAACTCGTGGTAGACGACGGGATCGCCGACGAGAAGCTCGCCGAGATAGCCGAATCGCTGCTGGCCAACACCGTCATCGAAGACTGGAGCGTCAGCAGGGAAGCGCCGGAGGACCGGGCGTGAGCACCCGGGTGGGTGTCATCACGTTCCCGGGCACCCTCGACGACGTGGACGCCGCACGTGCGGTGCGACTGGCTGACGCCGAAGCGGTGAGTCTGTGGCACGCCGACGCCGACCTCAAGGGCGTCGACGCCGTGGTGGTTCCCGGCGGGTTCTCCTACGGTGACTATCTGCGCTGCGGAGCGATTGCGCGGTTCGCACCGGTGATGAGCGAGGTCGTTTCTGCGGCACACCGCGGGATGCCGGTATTGGGGATATGCAACGGGTTTCAGGTGCTCTGCGAAGCAGGTCTGCTGCCCGGCGCCCTGACACGCAACGCCGGCTTGCACTTCGTGTGTCGTGACGTCTGGCTCGAAGTCGCATCCAACTCGACGGCGTGGACCTCCCGCTACGAGCAGGGAGCCGACCTGCTGGTGCCGCTGAAATCAGGCGAGGGCCGCTACGTCGCGGCCGAACCCGTGCTCGACGAACTCGAGGGGGAAGGACGCGTGGTTTTCCGGTACTGCGACAACCCCAACGGCTCGATGCGCGACATCGCCGGTATTAGCTCGGCCAGCGGTCGCGTCGTCGGCTTGATGCCGCACCCCGAACATGCCACCGAAGCCCTGACCGGCCCGTCCGACGACGGGCTCGGGCTGTTCTATTCGGCGCTGGATGCGGTCTTGGTGTCCTGAAGAGTTGCGGGGGAGCGCTCAGGCGGTGAGTGCGACCGACGCCTCGGCGGTGTAGCACAGGAACGTCATCGTCTCCTGTAGATACAGCTGCACGGTGTCCGCATCGTGGGCGAGGTAGCCGATCGACACGTCGGTACCCAGTTGGAGGTCGAAATCACCACCCCGGCACGACAGCACGAACGCGCCGTCGATGGCCGGCGCCCAGATGATGTCGCCGTGGACCAGCCGGTTCATGTGTTCACGGATCGGATAGCCATGCGCGGTGGTCTCGCTGACCTGGGTGTAGACGTCGGCAGACAGCAACACCGAGTAGGGGCCGTCGACGCCGGCCAGTCTCAGCTCCGAGAGGGCTTGGGCGATCACGTCGGGGATCTCGCGCGGGTCTTCGGGCAATGCCAGCGCGGGGTTGGAGCTGCACTTGCGGATACCGCCGATCTGCGCTGCCTCATACCCTTCGAAGATCGCCCGATCCTCGATGAAGGCCAGCTTCTTGGCGGCCTCCTTGACCGGGTCCCAATCCGAATCCTGTGACCCGCGCTCGACCTCATCGATGTCGGTACGGTTCACCGTGAACGGCACCCGAAGCCGAACCAAAGGCTGCGCCTGGCGCAGGTGGGCGACCACTCCGTCGCCGGGTGCTGTGACATCGAGCAGGTGGCCGGTGCTCACCGCCGCGGTCACAGGACCGCCCGGCTCGCTGACATCGACCACCCGGCGGCCGGCGATGTGCCGCTTGAAGGTGCGGGAAGCCTCTTGCTCGATCTCGGCCCAGGCCTCGTCGGTGATCGGCGCGAGTTCCCGATACAGGTTGTTCATTGCCGTTGTCCTTTCAAGCTGCCGATCGCCAGTGAGCCGTCGTAACTGTTTGGTGCAGTGGGTTTTTCGGGAGCATCGTTGCTGTCCGCGCCGCCGAACGCCGGCAGCGGCGGCGGGTCGTCCAGAAAGTCGATGGTCGGTACGAAGAACATTGTGCCGGTCTTCGCAGTCGAGAAGTCCAGAATCCGGTCGGTGTTTCCGGGTGGATCGCCGATGAACATGTTGCGCAACATCTTCTCGGTGACGCCAGGGTCGGCGGAATAGGCGATGTAATAGGTACCCGACTCTCCGCCGGAGGCGCCTCCGAGAGTGCCGAACGGCATATTGGCCCGCAGGATCTGGAGGTCGTTGCCGTCCTCGTCGGTGAGGGTGTTGAGCGCCACGTGCGAGTTCGCCGGCTTGACCGAATCGTCGAGTTCGATGTCCTCGAGCTTCGTGCGGCCGACCACGAGCTCCTGTTCGGTGACGCTCAGCGCGTTCCATGCCGCCATATCGTGGGTGTAGCGCTGCACATGCACATAGCTGGCTGTCGCGAACGCAGGATCGCTGTCACCGATCTGGACGGCGGCCACCGCGTCGGGCCCGTCCGGGTTCTCGGTGCCGTCAACGAAGCCCAGCAGGTCGCGTTGCTCGAAGAACTTGAACCCATGCACCTCGTCGACGACGGTGACCGCGCCCGCCATCGAGTCCAGGATGCGGCCCCCGAGCTCGAAGCACACATCCAGCGAACCGCCTCTGATGTGGAACAGCAGATCGCCCTTGGTCGCCGGTGCGTGATGTCGTGCGCCTTTGATTTCGGCGAACTCGTGCAGCTCTTTCGGCCGCGGACCCGAGAACAGCCGGTCCCATGCGCTGGATCCGATGCCCGCGACAACGTTCAGCCGTGCCGCGGGCACCCGGAAGCCGACGGCGCGAACCAGGCCGCTGAGCCCGGATAGGGCGTCATGGACGGACTCCGCCGCCCCCTGCTCTTCGTTGATGGTCGCAACGAGGAAGATCGCCGCGGGCGTTAGCGGCGTCAACACGGGTTGTGGACGAGGCACGACATGACCTTAGCGTCACTTCGGATCCGATATTCGGGTAAGGATGGGTTCATGTCGATTTCCGCGTCCGCCGAGGGTCTGTGCGAGTTCATCGACGCGTCGCCGTCGCCATTCCATGCATGTCGCAGCGCTGCGGATCGATTGCTCGCCGCCGGGTTCACTGAACTGTTCGAGAGTGACCCGTGGCCCGGTGGGGGTGATCATTTTGTCGTACGCGCGGGCTCGCTGATCGCCTGGCGGTCGGGCCAGGACGGTCAGGCCCTGCCCGCACACTTGCCTTTCCGCATTGTCGGGGCGCACACCGATAGCCCAAACCTGCGGGTGAAGCAGCATCCGGACCGATTCGTCTCGGGTTGGCAGGTCGTTGCGCTGCAGCCCTACGGCGGTGCGTGGTTGAACTCCTGGCTGGACCGCGACCTGGGCCTGAGCGGCAGGCTCTGCATGCGCACCGGCGGGGAAGAGCTGGTCAAGATCGACGAGCCGATCCTGCGGGTGCCCCAGCTGGCGATCCACCTGGCCGAGGATCGCAAAGCAGTCGAGCTGAACCCGCAACGGCATGTCAATGCGGTGTGGGGAGTGGGAGCCGGCTCCCGGCCGTTCATCGCATACGTGGCGTCGCGGGCGGGCGTCGACGTGGGCGACGTGCTCGGCTTCGACCTGATGGCCCATGACATCAATCCGTCTCGGCTGGTCGGCGTCGAGAATGAACTGCTCAGCGCGCCACGACTGGACAATCTGGCGACCTGTTATGCGGGGTTGGAGGCACTCCTGGCAGCGGGCACTTCCGAGATGGACCCGGCCGTGTTGCCGGTGCTGGCGCTGTTCGATCACGAGGAGGTCGGATCGCTTTCCGGTCACGGCGCTCAGTCCGAGTTGCTGCCGACGGTGCTGGAACGGATCACCCTTGCTTCCGGTGGCGGGCGGGAGGATTTTCTGCGTCGGCTCGCGGACTCGATCGTGGCCTCTGGGGACATGGCACACGCCACCCATCCGAACTATCCGGACCGCCACGAACCGGGGCACCTGATCGAGGTCAACGCGGGCCCGGTGCTCAAGGTGCAGCCCAATCTGCGCTACGCCACCGACGGCTGGACCGCTGCAGCGTTCACGCGCGCCTGCGAGCAGGCTGCCGTACCGCTGCAGCGTTACGAACACCGTGCCGACCTGCCGTGCGGTTCGACCATCGGGCCGATGACAGCGGCGCGAACCGGAATCCCGACCGTCGACGTCGGCGCCGCGCAATTGGCGATGCATTCGGTACGTGAGCTCATGGGCACCTCCGATGTCGCCGCCTATTCCGCTGCGCTGCAGGCTTTCCTGTCGCCGGGCTGAGCGTTGATCGGTGTCGGCTCGCCGAAGAGATATCCCTGAGCGCGATCTACCCCCAACTCGGCAAGCCTGTCCAGCACCGCCTCCGATTCAACGCCTTCGGCGACCGTGGACAGGCCGTATGCCTTCGCGACGAAGATGATGGTCTTCACGGCGCGTTCGTCGTCCTCGTCCTCAAGCATGTGCTGGACAAAGCTTCGATCGATCTTCAACACGTCGAGATCGAGATGACGTAGTTCGGTGAACGTCCCGTAGCCGGTCCCGAAATCATCCAGCGCCACCCGGCAACCCAGATCTCGGATGCCTTGGGAGAATTCCTTGGTCTGCGTCGGCGAACCGAGCGCGATCGTCTCGGTGATCTCAAAGACGATTTTGTCCGCGGTGCCTGGGCCCGCGTCGGCGAGCGCCCGAAAGATCTCACTCATTGCGGTGTGGTCCCCAATCGTCTGGCCGGTGATGTTCACGCCCACGCATCTCCCCAAGTGCGCCAAACCGATTGCGCGCCGCACCATGTATCGGTCGATCGCCGACATCAAACCGTGCTGCTCGCATTGGGGCAGAAATGCGCTGGGGGGCCAGATTGACTTTCCGTCGTCGGTGCGCAGCCGTACCAGCAACTCCTCCTCCACGGTTTCGGCGGTCGCGATATCCACGATCGGATGGGAATAGACCAAGAGCCGTCTGTCGTCGATCGCTGCGTCGATACGTTCTTCCCACAGGCGGCGTTCAGCTTCATCCTGCTCGGCTTTCTTACGGTGGGTGATGTCTGTCCGTATCGTCACCAACTCGGTGTTCGCTCCGGCGGAATCGCGCAGCGGAAACCGCTGGGTCATGAGCCAGATGTCGTCTCGCCCATTTTCGATCGACTCCTCCTCGAACAGGTTCTCTCCGTCCGAGAGTCGCGCTGCCGCAAGTCGTGAGCGCGCCAAGGCATCCGGCGCCAAGATCTCATCCTCGGTTCGTCCGATCACATCATCGACCGACCCTTGCCCGAACAAGCGGCAGAAAGCGTCGTTGGCCATGGTGTAACGGTTTTGGAGATCACGGACCGAGATCGCCGACGGCGAGTTACCCACAATCGCCTTGAAGCGTTCCCTTTCCATCTCAGCGCGCCGGCTACTGAGCTGTTCTTTCTCGAACAGGAGTCGTTGTTCGCGCTGGCCGAAATAGAACGCGCCCGCTCCGACGAAGACGGTGCCTACCGCCATCGACAGAACCCACGCCGACTCCCCATCCACTCCCACGGTCAGAAACGCCATCCGTGACACCCCCACCAGGACCGGAAGACCGGCCAGAATGAGGGCCATTCGTACCAGCGGCCACCAGTCGGGACGGGCCAGCAGCCAGGCCAACGGATGCCAGTCAGGACGCGTCATCACCGTGGCGGCGAGCAGCAGCATCAGGCCAACCGCTGTGCTGACCGCGGTCTCTCCCATGAGCGAAACGACGCCGAACTCGTCGGCCAAGGCGGTGACCGTCGGCAGGACCGCCGCAGCCCCAAGACATATCGACCACACGACGCGAGACCACCGGCGATCCAGTCGGATCAGCGCCACGGCGACAGACAGCAGCAGGAGCGAGGAAGCCGCCCACAGGCTCGGACGGCCCGGGAAGCTGTCCGGCCAGGCGAGCACCGCATCGGCAAACCACACCTCGTCCAGGCCGGATGAGCTACCGGTCGCGTACTCGGCAAGGAAGGCCACCGCCAGAATCCCGACCACCGCGGCTAGACCGCACCCGACACACACCCGACCCGATGACGGGCGACCGGACTGCGCCAGGACCGCCACCCCTAATCCGGCCAGCAGCAGAGCAGTCCACGGCGTCATCGCCGGCCAGGACCAAAAGACCCGGGTCAGCCTGCCGGCGCCCGTCGCCCAGCCCACCCAGCTCAACACGGCAAGGGCAAATACCGTGCCAACCGCGACGTACCGCCAGCGCGCCAGTACCACCTCGACTCGCGGGCTCTGGACCATGTTGTCCATCGCGATTTCCTCACTTCACAGTCAGGGAATCCTATCCTGCGCGCCAGATGGATCACCGGGTAGATTTTGGTCGCACTGGGTGTCGGGAATTGCTCCGGCGACACTGAGATCGGAGAGCCGTCGATATGACCGAGTTGCGCTATGAGCGTTGGTTCGTTCCGTTGGCCGTGCCACTGGGGCTGGGCCCACAACGCAGCGATGTGAGCATTCGAAACGACATTCTCCATGTGGCGATGGGGTGGGGGTTTTCCGCCGACATCCCGCTGGCTTCGATCCAGGACGCTCGCCCGTTCCATGATCGAGTGTTCAGCGTGGGCGTGCACGGCGGCTGGCGGGGCCGTTGGCTGGTCAACGGCTCGCCGCGCGGCATCGTGGAGTTGACTATCGATCCGCCGGTCAGGGCGCGGGTCATGGGAGTGGCTGCGACGCTGCGGGTGCTGATGGTCAGCGTCACCGATCCATCCGAA
>CAZCHU010000026.1:0-16270 GCA_964498215.1 uncultured Mycobacterium sp.
GCCTCGACGGTGACGCCCTGGGTGTCCTTGAGGTAGCCACGGGCGAAGGTCTTGACGTCTTCGGCCCGCTCGACGAACGCCTCGGCACGTAATGGCCCCAGCTGGGTTCCGCGCAGGTACCTCAGGCTGATCGTCCCGGTGAACTTCGGTTGGGTGAGCCCGTGGCTGGCAACTTCACCGAGGATGTGGTCGAGCAGCAACGCGCAAATGCCCCCGTGTACCCATCCCGGCGGGCCTTCGTAGGCGGGACCCAACGTGAATTCGCTCCAGCAACTCCCGTCCGGTTCGTGCTCGACGATCATTGGTGGGGCGATCGCGTTGCGTAATCCCACGGCGGGATTCGCCCAAGCCAATGGGCGGCCCGTCTGGGCGTGCCGCAACGTCGACGACGCGTGGCGCTGCTCGCCCTCCAGCAGGGCCGCCGCGGCCTCAAGGTGCTCCCTTGCCTGCCGCACCGTGTCATCGTCAACCGCCGTATGAATTCCGATGTCGATGAGCTTGCGCAGCGCATCGGTCAGCGGCGCGTAGCTCGCCTGCTGGCGGTCGTACTCCTCGGCACTGATGACATCGAAGGCGAAATCCACGCCTACCCTCCAAAAATCCTGAGCACGACGGCTTTTGCCCGTCTGGTGATCCTCAGATAGTTGTCCAGGAATTCGCCGCCATCCCCGTTGGGCCATCCTGCAGCCACCGCCACCGCGTTGAGCAATCGGCCAGGTCCGGGTAGCTGATCGGTGGGTTTTCCGCGCACCAGCACCAGCGCGTTACGCGCCCGCGTCGCCGTGAGCCAGGCCTCGCGCAGCATTTCGATGTCGCTCTCGGCGATCAGTTCAGCCGCACCGACGGCGTTCAGCGTGTCCAGCGTCGACGTGGTGTGCAGCGCGGGCATCTCGTGCGCGTAGCGCAGCTGCAGCAACTGCACCGTCCACTCGATGTCGGTCAAACCCCCTCGGCCCAGCTTCGTGTGCGTCTTCGGATCCGCGCCACGCGGCAGCCGTTCAGCATCCACCCGCGCCTTGATGCGCCGGATCTCCTGCACCGTCTCGGCCGACACACCACCGGCTGGATAACGCGTCTTGTCTGCCATCAACAGAAAACGTTCGCCGAGCTCAAGGTCACCTGCGACGCGATGGGCGCGCAACAGCGCCTGAACCTCCCACGGCTGAGCCCACTGCGCGTAGTACGCCGCATAGGAGGCCAGGGTTCGCACCAACGGACCCGTGCGGCCCTCGGGACGCAGACCGGCGTCGACGTCCAGCGGCGGGTCACCGCTGGGGGTACCCAGTCGCGTCCGGAGCTGCTCGGCCACCGTGCACGACCACCTCACTGCCGCCGATTCCTCCACCCCCTTGTTGGGTTCGCACACGAACATCACGTCGGCATCCGAGCCGTACCCGAGTTCAGCGCCGCCGAGGCGGCCCATACCGATGACGGAGATGCGTGCAGGCGGAACACCTTCGGGGGCGTTCGCGCGGATCGTCGCCTCCAGCGCAGCCTCAAGTACCGCCACCCACACCGATGTGAGCTGCTTGCACACGTCGGTCACCTCAAGCATGCCGAGCAGGTCAGCCGACGCGATCCGGGCCAGCTCCCTGCGCCGCAGCGACCGCGCCGCGGCGATCGCCCCCGGCGCATCGGAGTGCCGGGCCGCCGAGGCCACCAGAGACCGCGCCGCACCCTCGGTGTCGACGTCGCATAATTTGGGTCCGTTAGGACCGTCTGCGTAGAGCCGGATCACCTCGGGGGCTCGCATGAGCAAGTCGGGAACATATGCGGAGGTGCCGAGGACGTGCATCAGCCGTTTAGCGACCGCGCCCTCGTCACGCAGGGTCGCCAGGAACCATCGCTGATCGGCGAGTTCATCACAGATTCTGCGATAGGCCAGCAGCCCGGCATCCGGATCGGGGGTGTCGGAGAGCCAATCCAGCAGTGTCGGCAGCAGCACCCGTTGCACCCGGCCGCGGCGCGCCGTATCACCGGTTAGGGCAGCCAAGTGGGTCAGTGCACTGTGCGATCCCTCAAATCCGAGCGCAGCGAGCTGACGTTCGGCTGATTCGGCGCTCATGGCGTCCGATAGTCCTAGGGAGCCCTGACCGACCGATTCCAGCAGCGGCTGGTAGAAGAGCTTGGCGTGCAGCCGCGACACCCGGTGGCTCTGCCGCTTGAGTTCTTCACGCAGCACGCCCACCGCATCGTGGCGGCCGTCGGGGCGCATGTGGGCGGCCCGGGCCAGCCACCGCATCGCCTCCTCATCGTCGGCTGCGGGCAGCAAATGGGTACGTTTGAGACGCTGCAGCTGAAGCCGGTGTTCGAGCAGCCGCAGGAACTCGTAGGACGCAATCAGGTTGGCGGCGTCGTCACGACCGACGTAGCCACCGGTGCCCAGTGCGGCCAGCGCATTGACGGTCGATGGCACCTGCAGCGAATCGTCGTTTCGTCCATGCACCAATTGCAGCAGCTGGACAGCGAACTCGACATCGCGCAGACCGCCACTGCCGAGCTTGAGCTCCCGGGTCCGCACGTCGGCGGGAACCAGTTGCTCGACTCGCCGACGCATCGCCTGAACTTCGGGTACGAAGTCCTCACGCTCACACGCCGTCCACACCATCGGCATCAGAGACTGGATGTAACGGTGACCGAGGTCCGCGTCTCCAGCGGCCGGTCGCGCCTTCAACAGCGCCTGGAACTCCCATGTCTTCGCCCATCGCTGGTAGTAGGCAACGTGCGAGTCCAACGTGCGCACCAGCTGTCCCCGCTTGCCCTCCGGCCGCAGCGCCGCATCCACTTCGAAGAACGCGTCGCCGGCTAGCCTCATCATCTCGCCCGCGATCCGGGTCGCGATACTCAGGCTGTCGTGCGAGCCGTCGTCGGCGACGAAGATGATGTCGACGTCGCTGACGTAGTTCAGTTCCTGTGCGCCGCACTTACCCATCGCGATCACCGCCAGCGCGGGCGCCGCTTCGATTCCGACAGCACCGCACACCGACCGGGAGGCCACGTCCAACGCTGCACCGAGTGCGGCGTCGGCGAGGTCGGACAGATGCTCACCCACGACGGTGAAGGGAAGCACCGGTTCGTTCTCCACCGTCGGGGCAAGGTCCAGTGCCGCCAGCACCAGCAGTCGGTTGCGATACAGCGTGCGCAGCGGCGGCATGGCCGCGGCGGCGTCGGTTTCCTTAACCGCCTGCTCGGCGAACAGTTCCCGCAGTTCCTGCGCCGAGGGCAGCGAGACGTTGCCGGCCAGCAGGCGCCAGGAGTCCGGATTGGCGATCAGGTGGTCGCCCAAGGCCAGCGACGAGCCGAGCACCGCGAACAGCCTGCCGCGCAGACTGCGGTCCTTGAGCAGTTCGCGGTCGAGTTCGCCCCACTCGTTGCCCAGCGCCTCGGAAAGACGAACGATCGCGCTCAGCGCCGAATCAGCATCGGGCGCCCGCGACAGCGACCACAACAGCTCGACGTGGGCGTCGGTATTCCATCCCAGCCCGTCGAGATGGGCCCGCGCCGGCGGTTCGACCAGCCCGAGCCGACCGACGCCGGGCAGCTTGGGTCGCTGTGTCGCGGGTTTGACCACGCCACTGAACTTACAAGCACCGCCCTACAAGGACAGGTAGGTCTTCAACTCGAACGGTGTGACATGGCTGCGATAGTTCTCCCACTCGGCGCGTTTGTTGCGCAGAAAGAAGTCGAAGACGTGCTCGCCGAGTGCTTCAGCGACCAACTCCGAGCCCTCCATATCGGCCAGCGCGACGCCCAGACTGCCGGGCAACTCCCGGTAGCCCATGGTGCGGCGCTCTTCGGGCGTCAGGCTCCACACGTCGTCCTCGGCCTGCGGGCTGAGCACGTAGCCCTTCTCAATGCCGCGCAGACCCGCGGCCAGCAGTACGGCAAAGGCCAGGTAAGGGTTGCAGGCCGAATCGGGGCTACGCACCTCGACCCGCCGCGACGACGACTTGTGCGGTGTATACATCGGTACCCGAACCAAGGCCGAGCGGTTGGCCGCACCCCACGATGCCGCCGTCGGCGCCTCACCCCCGTGCACCAACCGCTTGTAGGAGTTCACCCACTGATTGGTGACCGCGCTGATCTCGGTGGCGTGCTCGAGAATTCCTGCGATGAAGGACTTTCCAACATCGGAGAGCTGCTGTGGATCCTCGGGGCTGTGGAAGGCGTTGTTTTCGCCCTCGAACAGGCTCATGTGCGTATGCATCGCCGAGCCAGGGTGTTCGGCGAATGGCTTGGGCATGAACGTGGCCCGCACGCCCTCACCGAGTGCGACTTCCTTGACGACGTACCGGAACGTCATTACGTTGTCCGCCATCGAGAGCGCATCGGCATACCGCAGGTCGATCTCCTGTTGGCCGGGCGCACCTTCATGGTGGCTGAACTCCACCGAGATGCCCATCTGTTCGAGCGCATCGATGGCGTGGCGACGGAAGTTGGGAGCGGAGTCGTGTACTGCCTGGTCGAAGTAGCCGCCGTTGTCGGCAGGTACGGGCTGGGTCCCGTCGTAGGCCCCGGGTTCGAGGAGGAAGAACTCGATCTCGGGATGGATGTAGCAGGAGAAGCCGAGATCGCTGGCTTTGGACAGCTGGCGGCGTAGCACGTGGCGCGAGTCGGCCCAGGAGGGTGAGCCGTCGGGCATCGTGATATCGCAGAACATCCGCGCGGAGTGGTGATCGCCGGTCTTGGTGGTCCACGGCAGCACTTGGAACGTCGAGGGGTCAGGACGAGCCACCATATCGGCTTCCGACACTCGTGCGAACCCCTCGATCGACGATCCGTCGAAGCCGATGCCCTCCTCGAACGCACCCTCGAGTTCGGCTGGCGCGATCGCGACCGACTTCAGGTATCCGAGCACATCGGTGAACCACAGCCGGACAAAGCGGATATCGCGTTCTTCCAGCGTGCGTAGCACGAACTCCTTCTGCCGATCCATGCTACGAAGCGTAGTTTCCGGCTGTTAACTCCGTGTTACATCGGAGGCTCTGGGCCAACTCCAACTCCGGCACGCCGCGATCACCGAGAACGCCCGAATTCCTGCGCAGCTGTAGCAGATCACGCCGGTCCGGCGATACACCGAGCAACCAGGTTGCATACGAAAGGTCGTGCCCGTGCTGAACGCCGTCCAACTGTTCCACAGCGAGGTGGCAATGAACGCTCTTTTTGCCTCGCTCGCATGGTGTTTGGCAAGGCCGAATCGGGCTTCGATCCTCTCCACGGTGCTATGCGCAGCCATCTGGCCGTTCGTCAACAAACCGCTGGAGGGACACATACTTATGGTCCTCCGCCCGGAGCATGGAATCACCACATCCGACATGCTCTCCGTGGTCGCCGTCATGGTGGTGGCCATCCAGATAGGCCGGCTGCACTTCAGAGCCAGAACTCGTGGCGATAGCCGAACGCCGGAACCGCAGCAGGGACCGCTGCCAACACAGAGCCCCGCCAGACCACGCGACCTCGACGAGTCGCCCAGCCATCCCACAGTTCCCCTGCACCATCTAGCAGGTCCAGTCACCTACCGCAGGTCGAGGCGGGCCAGCGCGCCCGCTCTGCGCCACGCGACGACGCGGCCGCCTCAGCATCACTCGCCCCGCCGTGTTGTGCACCAACAGCTCTCCGTGGATGGGATTTCAGCCCATTAGGCGGTTTTCCGGATCCGGCCGGTGTCAGGCGTCCAGTTCGTAGCTGAACCAGGTCGACTTCTGGGCTCCGATAGCGTCGTAGAGCCGCTGTGCAGCCTTGTTCTCGGGCTCCGTCTCCCAGACCAGCTTCGCCGCACCGTGCTCTCGGCATAACTGCAGACAGTGCGAGATCAGTGTCCGCCCGGTCCCGGCCCCGCGTGACTGCGGCGTCACGTAGAGATCGTTGAGCACGCCGACGCGCGAGCCATACAGGGTCTGCCATGTCCAGTAGAGCGTCGCGAAGCCCAACGGAACTCCGGCAGTTCCATCCGCAGCGGATTCCCGGGCGATGAGCTGGATACCTTCGGCAGGGTTGTCGATCAATGTTCGCGACAGCTCGGTGAGCTTCTCCTCAGACGGGTCGACGCGATAGAAATCGCAATAGCTGCGCAGCATCGGCATCAACACGGGGAGGTCGGCTTCCCTGACCGGGGAGATGTTCAGCATCGCGTTCCGGCAGGTGGAACAGTCACGTCGATCAGGTAGCGCGTCGCAATGTCGTCGACGCACGCGTTGCCCTGAAAAACAACGGTGTGCTGGGTCCCTTCGAAGGTGAGCAACGTGCCGCCGAGCTGCCTGGCCAGGTCGACACCCGCTTGATAGGGGGTGGCGGGGTCGTTGGTGGTGGACACCACCAGGATCGGAGGGAGCCCGGAGGCCTCAATCTCGTGTGGCCCGCTGGTCGGCGGAACGGGCCAGAAACCGCAGGTCGACATCGGTGCCAGGCCGGTGAACTCGCCGTAGCTCATGAATGGGGCGGCCTCGCGGAGACGCCGATCCTGTTCGACGAGCGTAGCCCGGTCGGTGATCGCGGGCTTGTCGACACAGTTCACAGCGACGCGGGCATCCGTGGCGTTGGTGTACCGACCCTCGGCGTCGCGACCCATGTACAGGTCGGACAGCATGAGCATGGTGTCTCCCCTGCCCTCGGCGATCTCACGAAGCCCGGTGGTCAGGTGTCGCCACAGGTCAGGGCTATACAAGGGCAGGATGGTTCCCACGATCGCGTCGTTGTAACCCAACCCGCGCGGATCCTTGGTCTGGGCCGGATTCTCGACCAGCGGATCCACCAGGGAGCGATACACGTCGACGGCCTTGGCCGGGTCTGTCCCCAGCGGGCAGTCAGAGTCCTCGGCGCAGTCGGCGGCGTAGTCGTCGAACGCCTGCTGGAACGCTGCCGCCTGGCGTACTTCGGCCTCCACCGGGTCGGCGTTGGGGTCGACTGCGCCGTCGAGGATCATCGCCCGCACGTGCTCTGGGAAGGTCTCCGCGTAGCTCGCACCGATTCGGGTGCCGTAGGAGTACCCGAGGTAGGTCAGCTTGTCATCGCCGAGGGATGCGCGAATCGCGTCCAAATCCTTGACGACGCTGGCGGTTCCGATGTTGGCCAGAAATTCCTTGCCCATCTTGTCCACGCAGCGCTGGACGAAGTCTTTGGTTTCCTTCTCGATGTGCGCCACCCCTTCGGGCGTGTACTCCACGACGTTGTCCGCGCGAAGTCGGTCGTTGTCGGCATCGCTGTTGCACCACAGAGCCGGTGACGAGTTCGAAACCCCGCGCGGGTCGAAGCCAACAAGGTCGAACCGTTGCCGCACTTCTTCGGGCATCGTTCCCGCCATCGACGCTGCAGCCTGCACTCCGGACTCGCCCGGCCCGCCGGGGTTGATGACCAGCGAGCCGATCTTCTCACCGGTGGCCGGGAAACGGATCATCGCGATTTGAGCGACCCCGCTCTCTGGGTTGTCCGCGCTGTCCCAGTTCACCGGGACCGACAGCATTCCGCACTCGGCGTCGGCCAACAGGCGAGGCTGCTGCTCAGAAGGCCCGGCCTTGCAGGGCGCCCACTGGACGGGTGATCCGGGCCGTGGGACCGCAATCAGCGCACTGCCGGCTACCACCTTGCTGCAACCGGCGACAAGCGCCAGCATCAGCACAGAAATGAGGAGTGCGGCGGACCGCACGGCCCCGGTCTTGAGGGTCATGGCACCACATGCTGCCATGAACCAGCATCGTCGCTGGCGAGGCGGCTACCGCGAGCCCTTTGCCGCTAGCTCGCTGCGTCCAGCAGTTCGTCGAGGACGACCTGGAAATCGTCGGCCATGTTCCACAGGTCCGGGAGCAACTCCGGGCACGACACGATCCCGACGTTGAGCTTGCCGCTGAGCGACATCACCGTCATATTCAGAGCGGAGCCATGGAAGATCGGGCCCAGCGGATACATCGCCGTGACTTCACAGCCCAGCATGAACAGCGGCATTTGCGGGCCGGGGACGTTCGAGACGACGAGATTATGCACCGGTCGGGCACCGCTGAGCCTGCTGCTTGCATACACCCGCATCGCCGCACCGAACACCGCCGGCGCGGCGAACTGCGACCAGTCCTGCAACAGCGTGGCGCTGATCGCCGAACTGTGTTGTTTGGCTACCGAATTGCCTTCGGCGATGACCTGCAACCGCTCGGCTGGATCTTCGATATTAGATTCCAGCCGGGAGAACATGCCTGAGACCTGGTTGCGCCCGGGACGGTCGGATTTGCCGTGTACCGATACCGGAACCATCGCGACCAAGGAGTTCTCCGGCAGTTCACCGCGATCGAGCAGAAACTTGCGCAGCACGCCAGACACCAGCGCCATCACCACGTCGTTGAGTTTGACCCCGAAATGATTCTTGACGGTCTTGATGTCGTCCAGGTCCAACTGGGCGAAGGCAACGTTGCGATGCCCGGTCACATTGGCGTTGAACAATGTCTGCGGAGCGGCGAACGGAGCCGGCATCGCCATGCCGCCGCGGGCCCGCCTGACGGTATCGACGACCGATGACACTGTGCTCGGCACGACGTTGGCCAACTTCAGCGGTCTGCTCGCGAAACGCAGGGCACCGCTGACCGCGATCTCCAGGCCACTGGCGTCTCCTGCCCCGTCCACCGCCTCCGGCGGCGGCGCGTCGGGCTCGGTCGAGCACAGTTTCGACATGAGGTTCGCCCCGGTGACGCCGTCGACCCCGGCATGGTGCACCTTCGTCATCACCGCGATCCGCCCTCCGGCGTGGGCGTCCGTTCCGGCAACATTCTCGATCACCCACATCTCCCAGAGCGGGCGACTTCGGTCCAGCGGCAGTGACGCAATGTGGCCACAGATTTCGGCGAGTTCGGTGCGCCCGCCTGGCGAGGGTAACCCGATGCGATGCAGATGACGGTCGACGTCAAAATCCTTGTCCTCCACCCACACCGGGTGGTCGAGGTTAAAGCGATTGTCGGCAATGCGTTCACGAAATTCGGGCATCGCCCTGATCCGTACGGACAACCCGTCGCGGAGCCGGTCGAACGTGTATCCGCCGGGCATCGTGGAGGTATCCAGCTCCAAGATCGAGCACACGTGCAACGGCTGCGCTGCGGTTTCAAGGTAGAGGAAGCTGGCATCGAGTCCGCTGAGCCTTTGCATGCCGCCGATCGTATGCCCGGCGGGCGCGGGTGTGAGCAAATCCACTCAACGCAGCGTTCAACTTCTGTTGACCGAAGTGGCAGACTAGGCAGGTCAGCGAAACCCGGGGACCTTCTGGCCTCGAGGATTCGACCCGACCCACCCGATGAGGGGACAACGATGTCCGAACAGTCCGGCTACGGAGCTGTCGCCGAACCCCAGCCGCGCGTCAAGGTACGCACTCACCATCTGCACAAGTGGAAGTCCGAAGGTCGTAAGTGGGCCATGTTGACGGCCTATGACTACTCCACCGCGACGGTGTTCGACGCGGTGGAGATCCCGGTTCTTCTGGTGGGCGATTCGGCCGCCAACGTCGTGTACGGCTACGACACCACCGTGCCGGTGACTGTCGACGAGATGATTCCGCTGGTGCGCGGAGTGGTGCGCGGTGCGCCGCATGCGCTGGTGGTGGCCGACATGCCGTTCGGCAGCTACGAGGGTGGCCCCGCACAAGCACTCTCCACAGCGACGCGCTTCCTGAAAGAGGCCGGTGCTCACGCCGTGAAGCTAGAGGGTGGGGAACGGGTGGCAGAGCAGATCGCCGCCATCACCGCCGCAGGCATTCCGGTGATGGCGCACATCGGTTTCACCCCACAAAGCGTCAACAGTTTCGGCGGTTTCCGCGTTCAGGGCCGCGGCGATGCCGCCGAGCAGACCATTCACGACGCGATTGCTGTGCAGGAGGCCGGGGCGTTCGCGGTGGTGATGGAGATGGTGCCCGCCGAGTTGGCCACACAGATCACCGGCAAGCTAACGATCCCGACCATCGGGATCGGCGCTGGGCCCAACTGCGACGCGCAGGTCCTCGTCTGGCAGGACATGGCCGGCCTCACTGCGGGCCGCACCGCCAAGTTCGTGAAACGTTTCGGCGCCGTGGGAGACGAGCTACGAAACGCCGCGACTCAGTTCGCCCAAGAGGTCGCCACCGGCACCTTCCCCGCCGAAGAGCATTCCTTCTAGCAGCTTCTACAGCACGCCGTCGAGATAGTTGGTCCGGCACGCCCTGCGCGCGAGCTTGCCACTGGTTGTTCGGGGAATAGACCCTGCGGCAACGAGTTTCACCTCGGCCACCGGCAGGGCATGGCGCCGGGACACCGCCGCGCGGATAGCCTCTTGAATGGGTGCGGCCTCGCGTCGTCCCGCTCCCATTGCGCGTTCCGCGATGACGACCACTTGTTCGCGCCCGTCGCCGGGAATGGAAAACGCGGCGACGAATCCCGCCCGCACCGAGCTGGATGCCTCGGCCACGGTCGCCTCGATGTCCTGGGGATAGTGATTGCGTCCGTCGACGATGATGAGATCCTTGACCCGACCCGTGATGTATAGCTCGCCGTCGAGATAAACCCCCAGGTCACCGGTGCGCATCCAGAGCGCATCCTCAGCACTGTTTTCGGCGTGGCTACCGACGATCAAACGCGATTGCAACTTGTTCTGGAACGTGACCTCGGTCTCGTGTGGACGACCCCAATAGCCGCGGCCGACGTTGTCGCCGTGCAACCAGATCTCCCCGACCTGCCCCTCGGGAAGCTCGGCATCGGTGGCCGGATCGACAACCACTGCCCACTGGCTGCGCGCGACCTGGCCGCACGACACTTGTGCGACCGCACCGGGGTGTTCTGACGCCACTCGAACCGCACGGCCCGCGCCGAGCTCGGCTCGGTCGAGGTAAATCGCCCGTGGTCGAGCCTCGTGCGAGGTGGTGGAGACGAACAGCGTCGCCTCGGCCATCCCGTAGGACGGCTTGATCGCCGACGGCTTCAGACCGTGGGGCCCGAATGCGGCGACGAACTTCTCGATCGAGTTGATGTTCACCGGCTCCGATCCGTTGATCAGACCCGCCACGTTACTGAGATCGAGGGTCTCCCCCGCCGGAGGCAAACCGCGTTGAGCAGCCAGTTCGAAGGCAAAGTTGGGCGCGGCTGCGAACGTCGGCAGGTCCGAGGCGCCCAGCTCACGGATCCACCGGTAGGGACGGCGCACAAAAGCCACCGGCGACATCAGCGTGATGTGCCGACCGACCAGAGCCGGGAACATGATCATCAACAGGCCCATGTCATGGAAGAGGGGCAGCCAGCTGACGCTGCGAATGTTCCAGCCCAGACCGACCGACAGGATCATCTGCACGACGTTGGTGCACGCCGCTCGGTGAGTGATCTCCACCCCCGCGGGGTTTCGCGTCGACCCGGACGTGTACTGGAGGTAGGCGATCCCGTCGGTCCCCAGCGGCGCGGGAACGAACCCGGTGCCGACGGCATCGGGCACGGCATCCACGGCGATCATGCGGGGTCGGCGATCTCGCGGCAGCGTACGAAGGATTTCGCGGACCGACTGTGCCACAGCGGTCGTCGTCAGGACGACCGTCGGTTGGGCATCGGTGATGACGGCGTCGAGTCGCCCGGCATGGCCAGGTAGTTCAGGCGCGAACAGCGGTACCGCGATGGTGCCCGCTTGGATCGCGGCGAAGAATCCAACGACATAGTCGACCCCCTGCGGGGCCAGAATTGCGACTCGGTCACCGGCCTGGGCGACCTGTTGCAAACGGGCGCCAACCGCCCGCAGCCGTGTCCCCAGTTCCGACCAGCTCAGCTCAACGGTGCAGTCACGATCAAAGTCCAGGTAGCGGTATGCCGGCGCATCACCGCGCACGGCGACGTTGCGGTCCAGAAATGACGTCAGGGTGATGCCGTCGGGAATCGCGATATCACCTTGCGCGTCGAGATAGTCCTCAAGCCTCATGTCACCCGTGTCATTGGCTATCGGGCCTACGTCCACGTCCATAAGACTATTCTAAGAATGCACAATGTGTGCTGTCTATCCGCGCCTCGCGTGTCCCTGCTAGACCGGCCAGCATCAGAAATACCCGGTTCACCTGAATATGGCACCCTTGGTATTCAAAGGCCAGCCGATCCGGCACTGGCGACTAAGGAGACCATGGCCGTCAACTCGCCCAATACCTCCAGGTACTCAGAGACCGAGCGTAAATTCGATGTCGTCGAATTCACCGTGCCCCCCTCGTTCAAGGGTCTTTTCTCGGTAGCCCGTGTTGAGCGATTTCCGTCACAACAACTCGATAGTGTGTATTTCGACACACCTGGCCGCGACTTGGCCCGGCATCGAATCACACTGCGATGCAGGACCGGCGGCTCAGACGCGGGATGGCACCTCAAGCTACCGGCCGGACCAGACACCCGCACTGAAGTGCGGGTGCCGTTCGCCGACGGCGCAACGGCCGAATCCGCGGTGCCGGAGAATCTTCGTGACGAAGTGCTCGCCATCGTTCGCGACCGTCCGCTGACCCCGGTGGCGCGCATCAGCACCTCCCGGACGGTCGAGCGGCTGCATGGGATCGACGGCGCAGTCGTCGCGGAGTTCTGCGACGATCAGGTCACCGCGAGCGCCGACGGCGGTGAAGAGCAGCGTTGGCGCGAGTGGGAACTGGAGCTCGCCGCAGGGACCGATACCGCGCTCCTAGATCGACTGTGCAACCGCCTGCTGGACGCCGGAGCAGTGCCGGCCAGCCACGGTTCAAAGCTGGCCCGGGTTCTCGCCTCGAGCGGCGCGGAAAAGGCCCCCGACGTGCCAACCGATCCGCTGCACCGAGCGGTCGCCAAGCAGATCGCGGAACTAATCGACTGGGATCGCGCCGTACGGTCGGATGCTGACGACTCGATCCACCAGATGCGGGTGACCACCCGAAAGATCCGCAGCCTGCTGCAGTCCGCGGAAGGGTCTTTCGGGATCACCGACGACGACTGGGTGCTCGCAGAACTGCGCGAGCTCGCCGAGGTGCTCGGCATGGCGCGCGATGCCGAAGTGCTCGCTGATCGATACGAACGCGCACTGAACGCCCTACCCGAGGCAGATGTGCGTGGCCCTGTGCGGGAACGGCTCGTCGAGGGCGCCAAGAAACGCTATCGGCACGGGTGGATGAGATCGCTGACGGCAATGCGCTCACAACGCTACTTCCGGTTGCTCGACGCACTCGATGCGTTGGCGGTCGCCACTCCTCCCCCGCCACCGGGCGGTAAACCACCGCACACGACGATCGCCTCGGCCTACCGGAAGCTCCGAAAAGCGGCCAAGGTCGCCCGCGCGGCCACCGACACCGACAAGAACGGCGCATTGCACCGAGTCCGCAAGCGTGCCAAGCGCCTGCGCTATACCGCTGCGGCCACGGGTTCGATCAAGGTGGCTCGCCGTGCCAAATCCATCCAGACTTTATTGGGTGATCACCACGACAGTGTGATCAGCCGTTCACATCTGAGTCGGCAAGCCCAGCTGGCGCACGCGGCGGGCGAGGATACCTTCACCTATGGGCTGCTGTACCAGCGTGAGGAGGACCTCGCAGAAAGGTGCGCAGGTCAGCTAGATGCTGCACTCAAGAAACTGCACAAGGCGATGCGCAAGTCCTGAATAGTCGGGATACGGCTAGCTGAGGCTTGAGGCGGATGAGCTGGCCTGTAAGCCGGATTCTGTTCCTCGCCGCCGCTCTGGCAGCGAGGCGGCAGCCATCCATCTGGACACACCGTCGCCGGGTGCCTCAAGCGGCCTACCCGCAGACTCGGGCGAGCAGCCCTCCAACGCCTGCGCTGCCACGCCCCCCGGCGTGACATTCTTGGCCTTGCTTCGGGTGGGGTTTGCCTAGCCGCTCCGGTCACCCGGAACGCTGGTGCGCTCTTACCGCACCGTTTCACCCTTACCACCACGGCACCCGAAGGCTCAGTGGTGGCGGTCTGATTTCTGTGGCACTTTCCCGCGAGTCACCTCGGATTGCCGTTAGCAATCACCCTGCTCTGTGAAGTCCGGACTTTCCTCGAGCCATCCTCCGCCGTTGCACCCCATCCGGCCGTGAATGACCCGCGGCCGCCCAGCCAGCTCATCCGCCCTAACAAGGTAATGGTTTGGGTGCCGAATCCGGTAACGGTCGGTGCGCTGAGTGTGGTCAGGCGGCGGCGTCGAAGGTGACCAGGTCGATGCTGAGCCCGCCTTCGATGAGGCTGACCCGTCTTCGGATCGGCGGTCCGGGTAGGGGCGGCGCGGTGGAGCGGTAGACCGCTCCGGTCGGCGTTCGGAACTCGGCATGGTGCTCACCATCGCGGTGCGTGGTGGTTACGGTCCAACCGGGGGCTTCCTTGGCGTAGTTGCACGCCTCGCACGCACCCAACCCATTGAGCGCGCTGGTCGGACCGCCCTCCCGGTCCGGCGTGGCGTGGTCGTGATGGCGGATCGGAGCATTACAGAACGGGGTGCGACACCTCTGATCGCGTAGTTCGAGAAACCGGGCCAAACCCTTTGGGAAGATCCTGGCCTTCGATTCCATGGCCACCAACTGCCCGGAATTGGGATGACGGTACAGCCGCCGCAGCGTGGCTTTGGCCTCGGCCGCGGCATCACCGGTGAGTGCGCAGGCGAATCCGGCCGGGATCGGCCCGTAGCTGTCGAGCCAGGCAGGTTCGGTGTCGTCACCGGCCAGGGTGGTGTCGGCCATCACCAGGTTCAGCGACACCGGTACCGGTTCTCCGGCGGGGCGCCCGGTAATCCGCTCGCAGACCGTGTCAGCCATCACCTGGCCCCGGGAACGCTCATCGAAGGTAGTTTCGGCCTGGCGCTTGAGCGTCGCATAGACCGCGACGCCCTGCTGAACCGGAAGCAGCACGGTCAGATAGGTCATGGTGTCGGGGGCCGGACGGATCCACACACTGCGATCTGCGGCGGCCTTGGCCGACCGCGCCACGACCGCCGCAGCATCCAGACGACCAGCGATCTTCTTGGCCTCAGCCTCCACCCGGTCATTACCCCAGCCCCGCAGTCGGGAAACCTCGGCGCACAATTCCGCGTCCAGGGCGCGGCGATGCTCCGCACTCAGACACGCCGATTGCTTGACGATCAGCGTGGCCCGCCACTCCGAGAGCGCCCCGGATTCCAGTGCAGCAAGGGTGTGCGGCATCTCGTGCACCAGCGCCTGGGCGAATCCCAGATGCCTGCTCCCGCACGCCGGGGCGTCGTGACGCGCCAGCGCCACCTCCGACGCCAAACCCGCCCCCCGTTTGCGCGCCGGCACCCCGGCAGCTTCCTCGGCGGCGCGGCGTTTCTGCGCCCACAACGCCGTCAACCGAGCCTGGGCAGCCGCAGCGGCCGACTTCACCTGCTCGAACTGCTCGACCTTCGCCCGCAGGTCAGCCTCGGTGGCCGCGGGATCGTCAATATCGAACATACTTTCGAACACAATGGTAAGGGTACTACCTCCCAACGACATCCCCGTCACCACCGAGCGGACCAGGCGCTACGGCCAACCTGCGCAGAACGATCAGATTGTCCAACAGCACCCCGTCCTGCCCTTCCGGCCCAACTGCGCCGCGCTCCGCGGAGCCCACCTGGATCCGATCCCACTGCCGCGGGTCGAGCTCGATCGTTTCAAGCACCTCCTCGGCGCTCGGGAACACATGGCCGCGCAGGGCCTGCGCCCAAGGCGGCGCTGCTCCGTGATCCACGATGATCAACATCCCGCCCGGAGCTACGGCGCTCGCGGCGGCAGAAAAGATTCGCTCTCGGTCGAGGTGTACGAGTGACTGCAAGAATTGCGCCGACACCAGGTCGAATGCGCCTTCGGGGAACGTCTCCGACAGGTTGACCTGCATGAACCGCACGCCATCGGCCAGGCCCCGTGCCGCCGCTTCTGCGGTCGCGCGACTCAGTGCGATGTCAGAAATATCGACACCCAGCACCTGCCAGCCCCGTTCAGCGAGCCAGAGCGCGTCGCCGCCCTCACCGCAGCCGAGATCGAGCGCACGGCCCGGCGTCAACTGTGCCGCTATGCGTGCCAGCTGAGCGTTGACCCGCCCACTCCAGACCCGACCCTGGCCGGCGTACCTGTCTTCCCAGTGGCGCTTCACTTCCGACGTCATTCGTCGTCGGCTATCAGACTCGCCACCAATGAGACAGCTGCCGCCGACCCGGCCGCGATCGCGGCTGCCACCTGCGGCATCTGCGTACACACGTCGCCTGCCGCGAAAACGCCGGCGACCGATGTCCGGTACAGCTCGTCAACCTCGACGGCCTCCGCCGAAACCGGCCCCGGCGCAACAAACGTCACTCCCAATTGCGATGCGAG
>CAZCHU010000026.1:16370-32783 GCA_964498215.1 uncultured Mycobacterium sp.
CCTCCGCCGAAACCGGCCCCGGCGCAACAAACGTCACTCCCAATTGCGATGCGAGGCGGGAGCGCTGATGAAGCGGCGCGGCCACCAGAATTCCGCGCCGCGGTAGCCGAGATCCGTCAGCGAATACCACCGCGCTCAATTCGCCCTGCTCCGAGGTTAGTTCCGCGATATCGCGGCCATCGACGACGACCCCCGCGGCACTCAGCCTCGCGAGCGGATCCGGCTCGAGAGCGCCCGAACCCCCGGTGAGCAGCACGACATCGTCGCTCCATCCCCGCAACAGCATCGCCATGTGCACCGCCCGCTCGGGATCGGCCAGCACCGCAAGCGGCTGATCACGGACCTCCCAGCCGTGACAGAACGGACAGTGGAAAACCGATCTGCCCCACAGCTCATCGACACCGGGTATCGGCGGCGGCCGATAATCCATACCCATGGCCAGCAACAACCGCTTCGCCCGCTGGCGGGTGCCGTCGACCAGACCGATTTCGAATCCACCATCCTGCCGCGCTGCGGTAAGCACTACGCCATGGCGGACCTCGACGCTCGAGTACTGTTGCAGCTCTTTCTTACCTAGGTCGTAGAGCTCTGCCGGCGGACGACCGTCGTGACCTAGCAGTCCTCCGATCCCATGGGCTACACGGTTGCTCTGCTGGCCGGCGTCGACCAGCAAGACACGCCGCCTCGCACGCCCCAACACCAGCGCAGCACTCAATCCAGCGGCACCGCCGCCGACGATCACGCAATCCCAATCGATTTCCATAGCCCGAGCTTGCCCCGAGTCCACATCATTGCCAAGATCATTTGCCATGCAGGCAAGTGATGACGATGGCGTCGACCTGCGGGTCCGACGGAGGCTCCGCGAGTTGCGTCTGCAGCGGGGTATGACACTTGAGGATGTCGCCACTCGCGCGAACATCGACGTCTCCACGCTCAGCCGACTGGAATCCGGCAAGCGGCGGCTCGCTCTGGATCACCTATCCGGTCTGGCCGCCGCGTTGTCGGTGAGCGTCGATGAGTTGCTGCGCGCTCCGGAAGCTCCTGACCCTCGGATTCGCAGAGGCGCGCATACCCGCAACCTGATCACCTTTTGGCCGCTGACCGGACAGGGTCCTGCCGGTGGGCTACACGCGTACAAGATCCGCATCAGTGCCCGCAGGCGAAAGCCTCCGCCGGAACTGCCGGTGCATGAGGGTCACGACTGGCTCTATGTGTTGTCGGGGCGCATGCGCCTCATTCTGGCGGAGCGTGACTTTGTCATCGATCCTGGTGAGGCCGTTGAGTTTTCGACGTGGACGCCGCACTGGTTCGGCGTCACCAACGGCCCGGTGGAAGCGATCGCGCTCCTCGGGCCGCACGGAGAACGCGCACATCTGCACGCGCCCGATCAGAGATAGCTGGTTTGATTCACCAGCCGTACCGACGCTGCGCCATCGGGATAGAACTCGGCAATCGACAGCGACGCGAGGTCGAGATGCAGCCGGTACAAGATGCTCGGCCCGGCGTCCAGGGCCAGCCGCAGGAGGGTCTTGATCGGGGTCACGTGCGAGACCACCAACACCGTCTGGCCCGCGTATTCGTCGACAATCCACCGCTGGGCAGTGCGTACGCGTGCGGCTACGGCATCAAAACTCTCGCCACCTGGCGGTGATACCGAGGTGTCGCGCAGCCAACTCCGATGCAGTTGAGAATCGCGCTCAGCGGCCTCGCCGAACGTAAGGCCTTCCCACGCACCGAAATCGGTCTCGATGAGACCGTCGTTGACCAAGACGTCGAGGCCGAGTTCCCTGGCAGCTACAGCGGCCGTGTCGTACGCCCGCTGCAGCGGGGAGGAGACGACCGCGGCAACGCCGCCCTGCTTGCCGAGGTACTGGGCAGCCGCGTCCGCCTGCCTGATCCCGAAGTCGGTCAGGGCCGGATCTCCCCGTCCAGAATAGCGGCGCTGCGCCGACAGCTCAGTCTGCCCATGGCGGAGCAGAAGCAACCGGGTTGGCGCTCCCCTGGCCCCAGTCCAGGCTGCCGGACCGGTCACGATCTCAGTTTTCTCGGGAGCCTCCGCCACAACCCCCGCTGCCGAAGCCGAAGCCGAAGGGGATTCAGCGGGCTCCGCGCCGGCATCCATGGCTTCGTTGGCAAGCCGATCGGCATGACCGTTCATAGCCCTCGGGATCCAGGTATAGCCGACCCGATCGAACTTGCGTGCAAGATCCTTAGCCTGTTGATACAGCGGCACGAGGTCGGGGTGTTTGACCCGCCAGCGGCCCGCCATCTGCTCGACCACCAGCTTGGAGTCCATGCGAGCGTCGACCTCGGTTGCACCCACTCCGGCCGCTTCGTGAAGTCCGGCAATCAATCCGCGGTATTCCGCGACGTTGTTTGTGGCTTCACCGATGAACGACTTCGCTTCGGCGAGCACCGATCCCCGGTCGGCGGTCCACACGACGGCGCCGTAGCCGGCTGGGCCCGGGTTGCCGCGGGACCCTCCGTCGGCTTCGATCAGGACTTTCACGCCTGAGAACCTTTGACTCGCAACAGGATCGCCGAACACTCCGGGCAGCGCAACACCTCGTCGTCGGCTGCAGCGGAGATCCGCGCCAACTCACCCTTGTCGATCTCTATCCGGCATGCACCGCATCGGTGCCCCTGTAGCGGCCCCGCACCGACACCCCCTCGGGACCGCTGCCGTTCATAGAGCGTGACCAGCGCCGCGTCGATGGCGGCGACGAGATCGTCGCGATGCGACAGGGATTGGTGGCGCACCCGGGCCAGTTCGGTGTGGGCCTCATCGCACGCGCGCTGGGCATCGCTGAGCGAGCTCTCAAGCGTGTCGATCTCTGCCTGCGCACGGTCCTGATCGGCCGCAAGCTCTTCCCGCCGTTCCATCACCTCCAGCAACGAGTCCTCCAGGCTGGTCCGGCGCCGCTGCAGGGTGTCGAGCTCGTGCTGAAGCTCGGTGAGCTGTTTGGCCTCGACAGCTCCACTGTCCAGCAGGGCACGATCGCGATCTTCCCGCTGTCGCACGCTGTCGATCTCGCCCTCGAACTTCGCGACCTGCGCATCAATGTCGGCCAGCGTGATCTGCAACGTGGAAAGCTGATTGTTTGCCTCCCGGTGGACGGCCTGGACCTCCTCCAAGGCCTGCTGCTCGGCGAGGTGCTTCGTCCGATGCTCGATCCGGCTGATCTCGGCGTCGAGCTCGGCCAGCTCGAGCAACGACCGCTGCTGTGATACTTCAGCTTTCACGTCCGATCTCCCTCAACATTCCATGGGTCCGTGCGCACGTCGGACACGGTGACGGTCAGCGACGCACCGAAGTGCTCTCGCAGAACCTTGGCAGCCTGGCCGCACCAGGGGTACTCGCTGGCCCAGTGCGCGACGTCAACGAGCGCGACGTCGGAGACTCTGCGGTGCTCGTCGGCGGGATGGTGGCGCAGGTCGGCGGTAACGTAGGCGTCCACCCCTGCGGCGACAACCTCGGTAAGCAGCGAGTCACCCGCACCGCCACACACCGCGACCCGCGACACCGGCGCCGCCTCATCCCCGCAGGCGCGCACCCCCCACGAGGTGGCGGGAAGCCCATCACGAACTCGGGATACGAACTCCGATAGCGGTTCCGGGCGCGGCACCGTCGCAATGCGTCCCAACCCCACGTCTCCGGGTGCCCTCTGCATGGCGATGAGGTCGAACGCGGGCTCCTCGTAGGGATGGGCGCTCCGCAGGGCGGTAAGCACAGCGGACCGTCGCGACGCCGGAGCCACCATCTCGACCCGGTCCTCGGCAACCTGTTCGAGGCTGCCGACAGTGCCGATCGCCGGCGCGGCACCGTCATTCGGCAGGAACTGCCCGATCCCCGCAACGCTCCAACTGCACTGCGAGTAATCGCCGATCTGGCCGGCCCCCGCCAAGAACATCGCGGCCCGTATCGCTGCGGCAGCCTCCGGATCACCGATAGGTACGTAGACCGCCCACTTGTCCAGCTCCGGCCCCACCGGCACCGGTGAAAGCACGTCGGCTACCTCCAGGCCCAGCGCCTCAGCCAGCGCATCCGAAACACCGGGTGATGCGCTGTCGGCGTTGGTATGCGCGGTGAACAGGGCACGGCCGGTGCGGATCATCGAGTGGATCAGTGCACCCTTGGCCGTATCGGCGGACACCGAATCCACGCCGCGGAGCAGCAACGGATGGTGTGCCAGCAGGAGACCGCGGTCAGGTACCTGTGCCAGCACGGCGGGTGTCGCATCCACGGCGATGGTCACCGCCGCGACCACTTCGGACGGATCTCCGCACACCAACCCGACCGAGTCCCACCCCTGGGCGAGCCCAGGCGGATAGGCCGCGTCCAGCACGTCGATGATGTCCGCCAGTCGGACTGTCATACCCTCGCTCCCGTACTTGCCACATCACGACACTAGTGCGCGCAACCGTCCGCCATCGGTATCAGGGATGATGGTGCGGTGACCGACACGCTGGACAGCACCAGGAACTTCGCGGGGGCAGGCAGCGGCGATCTGGTGATTTTCGACCTGGACGGGACGTTGACCGATTCCGCGGATGGCATTGTCGCCAGCTTCCGACACGCGCTGCTCAGTATCGGCGCGGCCGTTCCGGACGGCGACCTGGCCAGCCGGATCGTCGGGCCGCCGATGCACATCACCCTGCATGAGATGGGTCTCGGCGAGCACACCGACGCAGCGATTGCCGCATACCGTGCCGATTACACAGAACGCGGCTGGTCGATGAACCGTACCTTCGAGGGGATACCCGCACTGCTGGCCGACCTCCGGGGCGCCGGCGTGAGACTGGCGGTGGCCACCTCCAAGGCCGAACCGACGGCGAGGCGGATCCTCGCCCACTTCGGCCTCGAGAGCTGCTTCGAGGTCGTTGCCGGCGCCACCCTCGACGGCTCCCGCTCATCCAAGGCCGAGGTGCTGGCGCACGCGCTGGCTCAATTGGCACCGCTGCCGCAGCGCGTCGTGATGGTCGGCGACCGTGCGCATGACGTGGAAGGCGCTGCAGCTCATGGCATCGGCACCATCGTCGTGGACTGGGGGTACGGGCGCGGCGATTTCGCCGACGGCTCCGCCGCACTCGTCCATGTCGCCAGCGTCGAGGAGCTCCGGGAGGTGCTCGGTGCCTGAATGCCCTGACAACCCTGCCCCGGCCAACCCGATACTGCACGTCACCTTCATTTGCACAGGCAACATCTGCCGGAGCCCGATGGCGGAGAAGATGTTCGCCCATCAGATCGGCGAGCGTGGGCTGGCGGCAGCTGTGCGAGTTACCAGCGCGGGCACCGGGCACTGGCACCATGGCGAACCGGCCGACCGCCGCGCCGGGCAGGTACTGAGCGCCCACGGCTACCCGACAGCTCACCGCGCCGCTCACATCGGCCCTGACCACCTGGCTGCCGACCTGGTGGTGGCGCTGGGCCGTAATCACCTGCGCGCGCTGACGCACCTGGGCGTGCCCGCGGACCGGCTACGGATGCTGCGGTCATTCGACCCGAGATCGGGTGTCCCCGCCCTCGATGTCGAGGACCCTTACTACGGCACCGAAGACGACTTCGAGGACGTGTTCACGGTGATCGACGCATCGCTGCCCGGCCTGCACGGCTGGGTGGACGAGCGGCTGGCCGAGCGGGAACGGGTCGGCTAGACGATGAGCCGGTGGGCATTTCTGCTGCGACCGCAATGGCTGGCGCTGTTCGTGGTGGTGATCGCCTTCGCCTACCTGTGTTTCACCGTGCTGGCACCGTGGCAGCTGGGCAAGAACACGTCAACGTCGCGGGAGAATGCCCAGATCGCCCGCTCGCTGGACGCCGCTCCCGTCCCTGTGACGACGGCTCTGCCCCGGCAGGATTCCGCGGCCCCCGAAGAGCAGTGGCTTCGGGTAACGGCAACCGGGCGTTACCTGCCCGAGGGGCAGGTGGTGGCCAGGTTGCGGCACATCGACGGCGAGCCGGCCTTCGAGGTGCTGGTTCCGTTCGCGGTGGACGGTGGTCCCACTGTGCTTGTTAACCGCGGCTACGTGCGGCCGGTAGCGGGTTCGTCGGTGCCTCCCATCGAGCAGCCGCCGACCGACACCGTGACCATCACCGCCCGGCTCCGAGATACCGAAGCGGTCGCCCTGGACAAGGATCCGTTCACAACCGACGGCGTGCGACAGGTGTACTCGATCAACACCGGTCAGATCTCCACCTTGACCGATGTCCCCCTTACCGGTTCCTACCTGCAACTGGTGCAAGATCAGCCGGGCGGCCTCGGCGTCATCCCGCTGCCTCGTCTCGATGCCGGCCCGTTCCTGTCCTACGGCATCCAGTGGATCGCGTTCGGCATTATGGCGCCGATTGGCGTCGGCTACTTCGTGTACTCCGAATTACAGGTACGCCGCCGCGAAAAGGCAGCTGCCGAAGCAGCTTCGTCCCGTGAGGACGGTGCCGAACCCTCCACACCACTCACTACCGAAGAAAAACTCGCCGACCGTTACGGCAGGCGACGCTGACGGCCACCGCGAGCCCAACGGCCAGCAGTTGAACGGCCCGCGACAGCCGCACCGCCCGAGCGAGGTCACCAACCTCAGGGGCTCGACCGTCGCCGAGTGAAGGACGCAGCTCCAACTCGTACGCGTACCGGGTGGGCCCGCCCAGGCGCACACCGAGGGCACCGGCGAATGACGCCTCAACAACTCCGGCGTTAGGGCTGGGATGCTTGTCGGCGTCGCGCCGCCACGCGCGTATCACCGCAGCCGGTGACCCGCCGACCACAGGTGCGCAGAGTGCGACCAGCACGCCGGTCAGCCGAGCTCCACCGAGGTTGACAAGATCGTCGAAACGAGCCGCCGCCCAGCCGAACCGGGCGTACCGCGGCGAACGGTTGCCGATCATCGCGTCCAAAGTGTTGGCGGCCCGATACACCAACACCGCAGGAGTACCACCGAGCGCAGCCCACACCAGCGGGCTGACGTGGGCATCGGAGGTGTTCTCGGCGATCGACTCCAGCGCCGCGCGGGTCAAACCGGCAGGTTCGAGGACAGCGGGGTCGCGTCCGCACAGCGACGGCAGCAGTCGGCGCGCGCCAGCGACGTCCCCACGCTCCAACAGGCCCACCATCTGCTCCCCGATTCGGCACAGGGACGTCCCGCCCAGGGCGACGAATGTCGCCGCCGCGACACACGCCCCCTCACGCAGCGCCCGACGGCGCCCGGCGGTTCCCTGCGCGACGGTTCCCAAGACGGCGACCGCGACGAGTAGCCCGGTGGTGTGCAGCGCCCCGGCGAAGCGGCTGTCGGAATAGCTGTGGCGTTCCAGAGCCGCTGCACCGCTCCCGAACATCGCGACTGGATGTCCGCGTCCGGGGTCGCCGAACATCGCGTCGGCCACCGCGCCAGCGGCGATGCCAACCGCGCGCCCGCTACCCGCTGCGAACATCAGGGCAGCGTCTCACAACGCGTCGCGCGATGCCGACAGGGCCGGTTGCCGCCCGTACCAGCCTCCTTGCCGAAGATATTCGCGTCCCGTAGCGTCCCCGCCGTGAAAACGAAGACCACGGCTTGCTCACCGGGCACTCGGATAACCCGGCCCGTCATCGCGCGCCTGCGGTTGACGGTCTAGATGCATGTAGCGCTTTTTACCGACCTACATCCTGCGGGCCTCGGCGGAGCGCAGGTGTCGGTGGCAGCCCAGCGTCGCGCCCTCGAACAGTGCGGACACCAGGTCACGGTGTTCTCCGCACCGCTCGCAGGAATGCCTGATCCCGATTCGGGAGTAGTCGAGCTGAAACCCGTGCCGGTCATGGCTCGGCTCATGCGCATCTTGGGTAGGTCTGACGACTTCGTTTTCGTATGGCCATCCGCAGCGAATCGCAAGCTGATCGACGAGGCGTTCGATCGGCGGGAGCCCATTGACATCGTGCATGCCCAGGGCGATCTTGGCGTGGCGGTAGCAGGCGTCGAAGCCGCGCGCCGGCACGGTATTCCGGTCGTTCAGACCAAACACACCCGCTACGACGCATACCTGCAACAGGCCACCCCGGCCCCGCTGCTGCTCGCGATGTTGTTCAGCCGGATGCAAAAGCCTCATCTTGCACGCGAGTTCTCGTTCGCGCCGATGCAAGACGGCGCAGCTGCCCGACTGGCCTGGCGTTGCATGGTGGCCAACGCTCAGGCTGTAGACCACCTGATCGTGCCGACGAAGCACTTCGCGCAGTCGCTGACTGCACGAGGCGTTAACCGCCCAATATCGGCCATTTCCAATGGGATCGACGACGAGGTGATTGATCGCGCCATAGCCAGGGCGGCGACTAGGTCAGCCGACGGCGAACCGCTCCGACTAATCTGGTGTGGTCGCCTTTCATCGGAGAAGCGAGCCCTTGCCGCAATTGAGGCTGTTTCACAGGTTGAGAACTGCACGCTTGACATCTACGGCGAAGGTCAACTGGAGCCGTCCATCAGAAAAGTCATCGAATCTGGGGGCCTCGCTCGGCGAATCCGACTACGTGGTCGGGTCGATCACGAGGAATGCCTCGTGGCGATGAGGTCAAGCGACGCCCTGCTGTTCACGTCATACGGTTTCGACACCCAGGGACTGGTGCTTCTGGAAGCGGCCGCGATGGCATTGCCGACGATTTATTGCGATCCTGCGCTGGGCGAAACAGTTCCAGAAGGTGGCGGACTTCTCAGCACCGACCCTTCGCCTGCCGCACTCGCTGCGGCTATTCGCGTGGTCGTCGAGGATCGGAACAAGCTGAAAGAGATGCGCGAGATCGTCGCCGCAAACCGGGGCGTTCCGCGGCAATCCGTACAGACCGAGACGATTCTCGACGTCTACCGTCGGTTGCTTGACCATGTGCGGGCATGAGCCGCTGTCTGCGCCGTCAATCACCCTGGTACTTCGGAAGTCGGACGATCGTCACCCAATAGTCCGCTAGACCCTGGACAATTCGCAAAAACTCAACGGGATCCAATGGCTTGGAAATGACGCTGTTCGCATACTCCGCATATGCGGAACCGATGTCTTTCGGTGAGCGAGATGAGGTCAGAATTACGACAGGTATGGTCCGCAAGGACTCATGGGACTTGACGAACTTGAGTACTTCGAGACCGTCGATTTTCGGAAGGTTGAGGTCAAGCAGGATCAAATCGGGCCATTCGCGTTCGCCCGCCGCAACCGCCTGGACAAGTTGCATTGCTTCTTCCCCGTCGCGGCCCACACCCATATTGACCAAGATGCGCGCGTCTTCGAATGCCTCCCGCGTCAATTCGATATCCGCATCGTGATCTTCGACGAGCAGGACGGACAGGGGTTTCACAAATTCCGTGTCAGAAAGCATGGCCCATCACATCCCTTGCACCCGATGGACTATCCACCTCTGTTCCTACCGTAGTGCAACCGGGATGGACAGGTACCGCAGGCAAGCAGATGGCGCGCCCAGCTCCATCCGCCGACGGCCGTTTCAGCTCGACCCGCATTAGGCGAAGATACGATCACGAGGACCGGTCAGCCAGCTACCGACCATTGGCGGAGCGCACTGCACGTCTGGACAAATCAGAGGAGGCTGTGATTCATGGATCTCGCCGAGTCTGCTCTCGACTTGCAGTCGAGCGTGGACCCGCAGGTTCTTGCGGGGCTGCCCGTCCTCATTGTCGATGACCGACCCGCGGACCTGGCGATCGTGCAGGAGTTCCTGCTGAGCGGGGGGCATGAAAATGTACAGGGCATCGTCGGAGCTGAGGCAGCGATCAGCGCCCTCAATGACGCTGCGACTGTCGGCGCTTCGCCGAGGGTGGTCATAGTCAACGTTGACATGAGTCCGCCGGGCGGCGACGAGGTTCTCGCTCATATCCGTGCGATGGATCCCGATTGTCGCCCCCTCGCTGTTGCCATCACCAGTGATTCGTCGTCGGCCACCCGGAACGCCGCCCTGCAAGCGGGCGCCTCAGACTGCATCACCAAGCCGTTCGACGCCGTTGAACTGCTGAGCAAAGTGGGCAACCAGGCCAAGTTGAAATGGCAGGAGGAAGAACTCGAGCGCCGTACCCGGCAGGTGATCGTCGGGCTGTTGGCGTCCGCCCCGGATTCGATGGTGATCGTGGGCGCTGACGGGCGCATCGTGTATGCCAACCCGCGAACCGAGCAGATGTTCGGATACGGACACGAGGATTTGCTCGGCATGGAAATCGAGGCGCTCATGCCCCCCCGTTTTCGGCCCAACCACACTCGATACCGCGCCGAGTACTTCACCGAACCCACCGTCCGGCCGATGGGGGCCGGTCGCGAGTTTTGGGGGTTACGCGAGGATGGCACGGAGTTTCCGGCCGAGGTGCATCTGGGCCCGTTGCGCATAGGACAGAACCAGTTTGTGTCGGCGACGATTACAGATGTCACCGAGCTGCGCAACGTCCGAGAAGCCCGGGCCCGCCTCACGGCCGTTGTACAGTCCTCCGACGACGCCATCATCTCGATGACAACAGGCGGGATCGTCCAAACCTGCAATCCCGGCGCAGCGCGACTCCTCGACCGACCTGCAGCGCGCATCGTCGGCCAACCGGTGGACTCCCTTCTGCTCGCGGATTCCAGAGTCAAGTTCGCTGAATCCTGCCAACAGGTCAGCGAAGGCGGACGCGTCGAACGGCGTCGATTCCAGATGTTCCGCAGATACGGGGCCGCGGTCGAGGTGGCCGCCAACATCTTCGCTCTGCGAGATCCCGAAGGCTACCTGGTCGGCTACTCGCTGATAGCGCGAGACGTGACCGCCGAGGTCGAAGCAGAGCGGGCTTTGGAACGATTAGCCCGCTTCGACCCCCTCACCGGGCTGACCAGCCGCGCCGAGACGCTGACGCGCCTCAAAGCCGCGCTCAAGAGTGCCCGATCTCCCGGGCGGGAACTCGGGGTCTTGTTCTGCGACGTCGACGACTTCAAGAACATCAATGACACGATGGGCCACACTGTCGGCGATGCCGTGCTGACCACACTTGCCACCCGAATCCGCGAATGCCTGCGGCAAGAAGATACCGTCGGGCGTACCGGCGGTGACGAACTACTGGTGTTGCTCCCGGGCCTTCACTGCGTCGACGAAGCCGCGCAGATCGCGGAGAAGATCCGCCGTCACGCGGCCGAACCCATGCGCCACAGCGGGCACACCATCCACATCACACTCAGTATCGGCGCAACGCTGGCAGTCGTCGACGAATCGGTTCGGGCGGCGATGAGCCGCGCCGACACAGCCATGTATCAGGCTAAAGCAGCCGGCCGAGACAGAGTCAGCGTCATCTGAGCGATCAGCCCACGGTACGGGTTCGTCACAAGTCCCCCCTGGGGATCATCACCTGCGCGATGACCTCTTCCGCGTCATCGTCTCCAGACGGCACAAGAGATGCGAAACTACGTACCGCCATCGCCGCACCGGAGCGGGTCACGAACCTCTTCACCGACACAACTCTGACTCTTTCGCCCCGCGTGAGGTCTGCGATCAACTCACCCTCCGCGGCGAGGTCCTCGGGGTGGGTGATCTCGTCGGAATCGCGGCCGACGAGTTCCTCCTCGTCGTAGCCGAGCAGCTCGCAGAACGCAGTGTTGCACTGCCGAAAGACGGCGTCCTTTCCCATGATGGCCATCGGAGCCGGACTGTTGCCGAAAAGACCCGCGAGTTGAAGTTCATGACGGCGCGCTGTGCGGGTAGCACGCTCGAGGTCGGTCAGATCGGTGATCGCCAGCACCTGGATTCCGGCGACTCCGGCATGGGCCACGGTGGATACGACGCGTTGGTCGCCGAAACGAATGGAGCCGTCGGGACGCATGAATCGGATGAGTTCGCGCATTCCAACACCGGGGTTCGATGCCGCGCGGCTCAGCACGGCGATCTCAAGATCGCGGTCGCCCTCATGGACGAACCCGCGAACGTTGTACCCGATGACATCGGCCCTTTCGAATCCCAACAGGGCGAGCATCGGGCCGTTGACATCGGAGAAGTTGCCATTGCGATCCAGCGTCGCCATCGGCACACCACCCTGGGTGAAGATCGCCTCAAAGTACTCTCGCCGCCGGTCCGCATCCTCGAGGGCCGTGTGTAGGTCGGTCACGTCAACGACGGTTCCGATCCGGTAAGCAATCGTGCCGAGGCCATCTGCCACGCCACGGTTGATTTCGCGAACGTGCCGCTCAGAACCGTCCTTGCGGACGATGCGGTAGTCAAGTTCGTAACCCTCGCCGGCCAGGTTCCGACGCTGCGTGAGCTCCGCTACCCGCTCAGCATCAGCAGGATGAACCAGGGAGTGGATCGACCTATCGTTGGCGAGCACTTCGTCCGCGGTCAGGCCCACAAGCATCTCTACCGACCGAGACACGTAGTCAACCCGGCTCATATCCGGGCTGGTGCGGTAGACCACGTGCGGAACCGCTTCGGACAGAGATTGGTACTCCTCCATCCGGCGTCGCAAACGGTCACGCGCCTCGGACAATTCGGTGATGTCAGACAGCGAGATCACCGCACCGCGGACACGTTCGTCCACTATGTATGGCATGACCTGGAAAAGGTAGGTGTCCTCACCCACGGTGACTTCCGAGATCGTTCCGTGCGCAGTTCGGATCACGTCCTCCACGCGAGACTCGATGTCGTCGAGGGGGATGTGCCGCGGTACCCGACCCAATGGCGTACCGATGTCCTGCGGCAACAGCCCGAAAACGCGGACAGCCAGCGGTGAGAACCGCATGATGCGCTGGTGCCTGTCCACCAGGACGAGGCCGAAGTTCAGCGCGTCCTGCATGTTTTCCAGCACTGAATTGATCTCCACCAATTCTGCCGTCCGCGCCGTCAACGTATCGTTTACCGTCGACAACTCCTCGTTGGTGGACTGAAGTTCCTCGTTGGTGGCCTGGAGTTCCTCATTGGACGTCTGGAGCTCCTCGGAGGAGGCCAACAGTTCCTCGTTGGTGGCCTGCGTATGCTCATTCGAGGACTTCAGCGCCTCCATCGCGGCCCGTAGATGCTCCCGAGTACCGCTCAACTCCTGCTCGACGTCATCTGTGGAGGCAACGTCAGTCTTCATAGCCCCGCCGGGAATGGGCGCCTCCGAGAAGGACAACAAGATGAGCGGCCCTTGACGGGAATCCGGATCGAAACGACGACCATGAATGACCAGGGAACTGATATCGGGGGGTTCGCCGAGAACCGCCGGACTCTCAGCCCTGCCGTCGGCACTACGCAGGCTCTGTGTCAGCACCGAAATCACCTCCGCGCGCACCTGCGGGACGACAAGAGAAGTGATGACGTAGTCGCTGTCGCCCTGCGGCAGTTGGACAATCGCATTGAGATTTCCGAACTGCCGAACGATCGCACCCTTCTCGTCGACCACGATCGACGGTGGCCCGAAGTCGTCCAGAAGAAGGTCGCGCACGGTGTCTCGGAGTACGTCGCGCGAAGTCTTTGCGGAAGTTCCTCGACGTGTGGGGACCGGCACTGGCTTCGGCACCGGCAGCGATCGCGCCGGAGGCGGCGGAGTCGCCTGCGCGCGGTAAATCCTCGCCGCGTCGTCGACAACTGTTAACTTCCCGGTACCGCCTGGCGCCGTCTCCGCTGATCCCAGCAAGAGCAGGCCACCTGGGTTCAACGCCATGTCCAGGTTTCTGAAGGCCCGTTTCTGAGCGGTTGGAATGAGGTAGATGAAAACGTTTCTACAGGTCACCACATCCATGCGGAGGAAAGGAGGGTCGCGGATCACGTCGTGCCGGGCAAAGACCAGAAGGTCTCGCAACCGTCTGACGACTTGGACCGAAGCGCCACCGTCGGTGAAGTATCGGTCGCAGATCTCTTGAGGCAAGCCCGCGATCGCATCTCGGGAGTAGGCGCCGGCGCGGGCGGTATCGACTGCTCGCTCGCTCAGGTCGGTCGCATACACCTTCAACTGCAGGTCACCACCGCGCTTCCGGATGGCCTCGGAAAGAAGGATGGCCAGGCTGTAGGCCTCTTCGCCGGTTCCCACGCCGGCAGCCCATGCCCGGACCGTCTCGCCGGGCTTCTTCGCTTCGATCGTCGCCTGGATTCGGACGTCGAGTGCTTCGAAGGCGTCCGGGTCCCGGAAAAAGGACGTCACGCCGATGAGCATCGAGTCGCGAAGGACGGCCAACTCACCACGGTCCTGTCGAACGAGATCCACGTAGTCGTCGATGGTCTCCACACCGAGCGCCTCGATCCGACGCTGGATCTGCCGACCGAGCGTGCCGTCTTTGTAGTCAGACATGTCCCAACCGGTGGCCTCCAGGGTCTCTCGCGCCAGGTCGATCATCGAGGAGTTGGGCAGCCATCTTCCAGACCCGGTCTCCGGATGCCGGCCCTCGACCAGGGCAGAGACAACGTCGGAGATGTCCTCCGGCAGGAGCACATGATCGACCGCGCCGGTGTCGACCGCCGCTTGGGGCATCTGGGGAAAGGCTGCCGAAACGGGATCCTGGGCCAGAGTTACTCCGCCCGCTCTGCGTATCGCCCTGACACCCGCCGAACCGTCATCACCCGTGCCCGATAGAACGATGCCCACGGACCGCACGCCAGCCTCCTGTGCGATCGACTCCAACAAGAGGTCGACGCTGGGTTGCGGGGAGATACGTTTGGGCGCGGTCCGCGCTACGAAGCGACCATCCACCACCTCGATATCAGTATTGGGCGGTGCCACGTGGATTGTTCCCGGGGCTACAGCGAGTCCATCCGCGATCTCCACGATCGGTAGCGTGCTGGACCGCGACAGCACCTCCGCGAGCAGGCTGGGGCGGGAGGCGGACATGTGCTGCGCGACCACGTAGACGGCCTGGTCCGACAGGCCCGGAAGCAGCGCCTCCAAGGCGGCCATACCCCCTGCGGAGGCCCCTACGCCCACCAACCACGGCCCACGACGACGTTCGGCCGGGGGGTTCTGAGGTCCCTCAGTACCCATCAATTTGATCCGTCATCGCGGGGCACTATCCCCATGAATCCTTGCAAGCGAAGACTGGCAACCCCAGGCGGGCAAACTAAGTGCCGTCAGCGAAGTAGTCGACGTTGTTACCGGCGCAATCCGCACCTGACTCACTTTCCGTCCGCCCTACCTAGCCGTCATTTCTGTGGATCGCCCACTACGCACAAAGCAACGCAATGAGTACGCTGACCAGGGTTGAGATGAGCACGGCCCCGGACTTACCCCACACCGGAAGGCTAGTTTGCACAAAAATAGTGGTCAACAGCAGAAATCGCCGAAGGCCCGGCGGGCGGCATTTCGGCGGGCGCGACCGGCGAATCGGGGATTGTCATCCTTGATCACCGTATGCTTATCCACACGAGCCCGCCAACACCACACCGACAGATCGTTGTCTTACCACGCTACGAATCCTGCCCCGTCGACAAGCCCACACCTCAGAGAGCATGCCGTGCGGCGGATTCCGAGACAGATCGGACCACCGGCACGTCACGCGAGCCAAGCGATCGGAAGGAATAGGGAATACTGATGGCGGACGAGCAACAGTCCCAATCCCCGGGACCTGCCGGTGCGAATCAGGTCGATCCCGACTATGTGGTGGGGATCGGCGCGTCGGCCGGGGGCATCGAGGCGCTTCGCGAGGTCCTCCCGGCATTGCCGTCGGCAAATGTTGCCTATGTCATCGCCCAGCACATGTCGCCGCTGCATCCCAGCATGTTGACGCAGGTGCTGGCACGGGATACGCCGCTGCCGGTCAATGAGATCGAAGACGGCATGGAGATCGAGGCGGGTCAGATATACGTCGCCCCCAAGAACCGTGACGTTGAACTCGTTGGTAGCTGCTTCGTGGCGCGGCAGGCGGCGCCGCGCATTAGCCCGCAGCCCAGCATCAATGTTCTGCTGGAGTCCCTTGTGGAGGCGCGCGGAAGCCAGACTATCGGCGTGGTCCTGTCGGGAACGGGCTCCGATGGTGCAACGGGCATGCTTGCGGTCAAAACTGCACGTGGTCACACGATCGTCCAGGATCCGGCTACCGCCCGGTACCGTGCCATGCCCGAGGCAGCGATCGATGCGGACGCCGCGGACTATGTTGTGGAACCCACCGAGATCGGTCCACTGGTGTCGGCGATCCTCCGGGGGGACACCGAATTGCCGCTACGGGCTTCGGGCCGGTGGGCGGATGACCCGGTCATGACGAGCATCGCCCGCGAAGCAAAGCGGGCCACCGGATGGGATATCTCGGCTTACAAAGACGGCACCCTTGGCCGGCAGCTGGACAAGCGCATCACCGCGCTGGGTATCGAGTCGACGGCTGAGTACAACGACTACATCATCGATAACCCGGACGAGTCGGTGCAGCTAAGGGACTCGATGCTCATATCGGTCACTGGGTTCTTCCGCGACCGCAAATCATTCGACGGGCTCCAAGCGGCCCTCCGGACCGTCATTCGCGCAAAGGCACCGGGTGAGACGGTC
>CAZCHU010000027.1:0-4006 GCA_964498215.1 uncultured Mycobacterium sp.
CGAACCCGTCGGTCTCGATGAATTCGGCCCAGGCGATCAGGGCGACCGTGCCGCCGCCGACACCGTTGAACAGTGCCACCAATTGCGGCATCGCCGTCATCTTGGTCTTCTTGGCGGGGGGCACACCGAGGATCACGCCGAGGGCCAGACCGGCCACGATCAGAACCCAGTTGATGGCCGCGGTGTCACGAACGTAGATCAAGGTCGCCACCACGGCGATGCCCATGCCGGTGGCGGCGATCCAGTTCCCACGGACCGCGGTCTTGGGCCCGGTCAGCCCGGACAATCCCAGGATGAACAGGCCGAACGCGACGATGTAGAGGACGGTGACGCCGTAGTTGATGGTGACCGCGTTCACTTGTCGACCGCCTCAGTCTTCACGGGTTCGTGCTTCTTGCCCTTGAACATGCCCAGCATCCGGTCGGTGACCAGGAAACCGCCGATGACATTGAGCGTGCCGAAGACCAGTGCCACGAAGGCGATGGCGCGGACTCCCCAGCCGGCATCGGCCGGCAGGCCGCCAAGCACGATCAACGCGCCCAGCACCACAATGCCGTGGATGGCGTTCGTGCCAGACATCAGCGGTGTGTGCAAGGTGTTGGGCACCTTGGAAATCACGGCGAAACCGACGAACCCGGCGAGCACCAGGATCGCGAGGTTGGCCAACAGTTGGTCGTACATGATCAGTTCTCCTCGCGGGTGACGCAGGCCCCTGCAACGACCTCGTCATCGAAATCCGGCGCGAGCGCGCCGTCGGTGATCAGCAAATCCAGTAGCGCGGTGAGGTTCTTGGCATACAACTCGCTGGAATGCTCGGGCATCGTGGCGGGCAGGTTGAGCGGCGATGCAATGGTGACGCCGTGCTTGACCACGGTCTGGCCGGGTTCGGTCAACTCGCAGTTGCCGCCGGTCTCACCGGCCAGATCCACCACCACGCTGCCGGCTCTCATCCCCTCCACCGCAGCGGCGGTCACCAACCGCGGCGCCGGACGTCCCGGCACCAGGGCCGTGGTGATCACCACGTCGAACCCGGTGATTGCGTCCTCCAACGCCTTCTGCTGCTGGGCACGCTCCTGCTCGGACAACTCGCGCGCGTATCCCCCGTCACCGGCGGCGCTGATGCCCAGGTCCAGCCACTGCGCGCCGACCGAACGGACCTGATCGGCCACCTCGGGCCGAACGTCATACCCGGTGGTGCGCGCACCCAATCGTTTAGCGGTGGCCAGCGCCTGCAGACCCGCCACCCCGACGCCGAGTACCAGTACCGATGCCGGCTTCACTGTGCCGGCCGCCGTGGTCAGCATCGGGAAGAACCGTGTCGACTCCGAGGCCGCCAACACCACGGCCTTGTACCCGGCCACATTGGCCTGCGACGAGAGCGCGTCCATCACCTGAGCCCGCGAGATCCGCGGGATCGCCTCCACCGCGAACGCGTGCACACCGGCGCCCTTGAGAGCCCCGATCTGGTTATCGGCGTTGCGCGGCGCCAGGAATCCCACCAGCGTCTGACCGCTGCGAAGCTTGCCGACCTCGTCGGCACTGGGCGGGGCCACCTTGACCACCACATCAGCTGACCAGGCATCCCCGATCGTCGCGCCAGCCTCGGTATAGAGCTCATCTGGCAGTAGGGCGCGTTCCCCGGCGCCGGACTCCACAACGACGTTCACCCCGTTCTTCAGCAGCGCTGCGACTGCCTTGGGCACCAAGGCGACGCGCCGTTCCTCAGCAACGGACTCGGCAACAACGCCGACCGATACGGGCTTCGTCCCCCGGTGCGGCGCGGCGGATTCGACTTCTGTCATGGCGACTTAGATCTCTTCTGTCGTGTTGCGGGTGGTTTCGCCCCGCGAAGCATCCCTGCGGGTGCGCAATGATCAGACACCATAACCGTTGGACTCGTGCAGAGCCGATTCCGCTGCGTGAGCAAAGGTGGTCCGTCCCAGGGGAGCCCTACGGCACGGGTGCCATATCGTGGCGGGCATGGACTTCGCAATGTCAGTCAAAGGCCAGGATTACCACGACCGATTGACCGACTTCATGACCGAGTTCGTCTTCCCCGCCGAAGACTCCTACGACGCATACCGGCTAACGGCCGGTCCGGACGATCACACGGTTCCGCCGGTGGTCGAAGAACTCAAGCGTAAGGCCCGGGAGCGCGGCCTGTGGAACCTGTTCCTGCCGTCGGAATCGGGGCTGACGAACCTGGAGTACGCGCCGCTGGCCGAATTGTCCGGATGGAGCATGGAGCTGGCACCCGAGGCTCTCAACTGCGCGGCTCCGGACACCGGAAACATGGAGACACTGCACCTCTTCGCCAATGCCGGGCAGCGTAAGCAGTGGCTCGAGCCCCTGCTCAGCGGCGAGATCCGCAGCGCGTTCGCGATGACCGAGCCCGCGGTGGCCTCCAGCGATGCCCGCAACATCCAGACCACCATGCTGCGCGACGGTGACGAATACGTCATCAACGGCCGCAAATGGTGGATCTCCGGCGCGGCCGACCCACGCTGCAAGCTGCTCATCGTGATGGGTCGCACCAACCCGGATGCGGCCAGCCATCAGCAGCAGTCAATGATCCTGGTCCCCATTGACACGCCGGGGGTTACGGTCCTTCGGTCTCTGCCGGTATTCGGCTGGCAGGACCAGCACGGCCACTGCGAGATCACCTTCGACAACGTCCGGGTACCCGCAGACAATCTCCTCGACGAGGAGGGCAGCGGGTTCGCAATCGCCCAGGCCCGCCTGGGACCCGGCCGCATCCACCACTGCATGCGCGCGATCGGTGTCGCCGAGCGGGCGCTGGCGTTGATGGTCGACCGCGTGCAAACGCGGATCGCGTTCGGCAAGCCCCTGGCCGAGCAGGGCGTGGTGCAGCAGCAGGTCGCGCAGTCGCGCAACGAGATAGACCAGACCCGGTTGCTGTGCCACAAGGCGGCGTGGACCATCGATCAGCACGGCAACAAGAGCAAATCGGCCCGCCAGCTGGTCGCGCAGATCAAGGCGGTGGCCCCGCAGATGGCCTGCGATGTGATCGACCGGGCGATCCAGGTGCATGGTGCGGCAGGCATCTGCGATGACACTCCGCTGGCCCGGATGTATGGCTGGCACCGTGCGATGCGGCTGTTCGACGGTCCCGACGAGGTGCACATGCGGACCATCGCACGCGCTGAACTCGGCAGGGAGAAGTCCGTCTTCGCCGAAGCGGTCACGAGCCGGTGACGTCGGCCGGCAGCAGCCAGACACCCGGCGGATTGTCCGGCGCGTGGAACTTTCGCGACGTCTCCGAGCAGACGGGCATCGCCGGCGGCCGCTTCTTCCGGGCCAGTGAACTCTCCAGACTCGACGACGCCGGCCGCTCCGCATTGACGCGCTACGGCGTCACCGACGTCGCCGATCTGCGGACGTCGCACGAACTAGCGCGCCACGGTGCCGGACTGGTACCCGCCGGGGTGGATATCCATCACCTGCCGTTCGTGGAGACCACCACTTCCGACGCCGAGTCACCGCACGAGCATGCCTTCCAGCGGATGATGACGGAAAAGCCCGATGACGAGTCGCTTAGCGACGTCGCAGCGCGATACATGGCCGAGGAGTACGGGCGAATCGCATCGGCTCCCTTGGCGCGGCGGGCCGTGCATCGCGTGGTGACGCTGCTCGGGTCCGGACGCCGAGTGCTGGCGCATTGCTTCGCGGGCAAGGACCGTACTGGCTTCACCATCGCCGTCGTATTGGAAGCGGCCGGGGTCGGGCGCGACGCGATCATGGCGGACTACCTGCATAGCAACGTCGCCGTGCCGCAGTTGCGGGAGACCATCCTGGCCACGATTCGTGCCCGCGCCGCCGAGACACCCGAAGTGATGGAATTCGCCGAGGCGCGGCTGACCGAGTCGGTGCTGGGTGTGCGGGAGGAGTACCTGGACATCGCGCGCAGCACGCTCGACAGCGAGTTCGGTTCCCTCAGTGCCTACCTTGAAGCGGCGGGAGTGACCGACGAGGACGTCCGCCTGCT
>CAZCHU010000027.1:4106-8983 GCA_964498215.1 uncultured Mycobacterium sp.
TTGAAGCGGCGGGAGTGACCGACGAGGACGTCCGCCTGCTGCGCGCCGCGCTCAACGACTGACCTGCGTGACGTCAGGGCGATTTCAGGCCCGCTTTTCCGCCACTGCGTTACCCAAGTCGGTTGGCGGTCAGTTGTCGGTGGGTCGGAGAACACTGCCGGCATGCGCGAACCGTTCCTGGGCAGCGCGGCACTCGCGGCCGGCGACCTGACGCGACATCAACTGCGCAGCCGCTGTGTCGCCGTCCACCACGATGTCTACATCCTGAAGCACACCGAACTGACGCCGATCATCCGAGCTAAAGCTGCCTGGCTGAGAACTCGCGGGCGCGGCATCCTGGCAGGCTTCTCAGCCTCGGCCCTGCACGGAGCCAAGTGGGTTGACGCCGCACTGCCCGCCACCGCGATCGACACCAATCGACGCCGGACGGGCGGGATGCTTGTGTGGTCGGCAAGCATCACCGAGGACGAGGTCTGCGTGATCGGGGGTATGCGGGCGACCACGGCTGTACGCACCGCTGTCGACCTCGCGCGCCGATACCCGCTCGACACCGCCGTGGCAGCAGTCGACTCGCTGGCGCGGGCGACCCGGCTCGACGTGGCCGAGATCGAATCAGCCGTGCGGCGGTACCCGGGTCGACAGGGCCGCAAGCAGGCCCTCAAGGCACTTTCGCTCGTCGACCGGGGAGCCGAATCCCCCCGGGAGACCTGGCTACGGCTGATCGTCGTTCGGGCCGGCTACCCGCGTCCAGAAACCCAGCTGCCGGTGTGTAACGAGTACGGCGCGCTGATCGGAATTGTCGACCTGGGATGGCGGGACCACATGATCGCCCTGGAGTACGAGGGCAAGCATCACCGGATGAGCCGCGAGCGGTTCGACAAGGACATCCGGCGCATCGACGAGATGCGGGAACAGGGCTGGAACGTCATCAGGGTCACCGCGATGGACACCGCAGCCACCATCGAGCGCCGGCTCGCCCAAGCGTGGAGACTGCGTCGGCAGGTCAACCGTGGCTGACCCAGACACCGACCACCCACGCAACCGTCGCCAGTAGCGCCCCCGCCAACTCCACACCGACGGACAGTGCGACGCCTTTGAGCGCGTGCACGGTGGACGCCCACGCCCGGATAAAGTCGCGCCGGATCGCCAGTTCGGCAGCAAAAACGCCAGCGACGAAACCGATGAGCAGGCCGATGACGGGGACGACGAAGAAGCCCACGATGCCCGCCAGCGCTCCGATCACCAGCACCGATGTACGCACCTGAGCCTGCCGCATGCGTTTGACCGGCCACGTGTACTTGATGATCTCGGCGGCACCGAACATCGCTGCCGCGATACCGAAAGCCACCCAGGACGCCACCGTGCTCTCGACGTAGGCCCACACTCCGATGGCTGCGATCACCAGCAGCCCGCCGGGCAGCACCGGGACGACGATGCCCACGAGGCCGACTGCGATAGCCAGCGCGACCAGAACGATGCCGACGGTGCTCACCTAGGGCTCCAGAACGGGCTCCAGAACGAGCGCGCGACCAGCGCTCTCATCCCTTAATCAGCCGAGGCTGAAGGTGGCGCGCTCGGCCGCGGACAAGTCGGTGATCTCACCCCACTTGGCTGCGACGTCGTCGAAGGACGGCACCTCGGCGAACGTGACGCCCGAGTTCTGGAACAGCGCGGTCCGCTGCACCTTGCCGCCGCCGACGATGAACACCGACGCGGTGTCGGGCATTTCCTCGCTGCACAGATAGGCGACCACGGGCGCGACATATTCCGGGGTCAGTTTCTCGAACACCTCGGGCGGCAGGATGTCTTGGGTCATGCGGGTGGCCGCGATCGGCGCGACGGCGTTGGCCTTGATGTTGTACTTGGCGCCTTCCTGGGCGAGCGTGTTGATCATTCCGACCAGCCCAAGCTTGGCCGCGCCGTAATTGGCCTGGCCGAAGTTGCCGAACAGCCCACTGGTCGAGGTCGCGACGACGACGCGGCCGAAGCCGTTCTCCCGGAAGTGCGGCCACGCGGCACGAACCACGTTGTAACCGCCGTAGAGGTGGACCTTGATCACGGCGTCCCAGTTGGCGAACTCCATCTTGTGGAAGGTGCCGTCGCGCAGAATGCCGGCATTGCTGACCACGCCGTCGACCTTGCCGAACTCGTCCACCGCGGTCTTGATGATGTTGGCGGCACCTTCGGCCTCTGCGACGGAGTCGTAGTTGGCGACAGCCCGACCGCCGGCGTCCCGAATCTCCTTGACCACTTCGTCGGCCATTGCCGACCCGGCGCCGGTGCCGTCGCGCGCACCGCCCAGGTCATTGACGACAACGCTGGCGCCTTCGCGGGCCAGCGTCAACGCATACTCACGGCCGAGTCCGCCTCCGGCCCCCGTGACGACAACGACGCGATCCTGCACTCCTGGCACTGGTGTTCCTCTCTTGAATGTCGGAGCCGACGGCCCCTGCGCGCTGAGTCAGAAAAGCTTGCGCGCCAGCTTCCATGCCTTCTCTGTATACGGCGGGTAGAGCATGGCACCTAAGTCGGGTCGGGTGGGCTTGGTCATCACCGATTTGCGGTGGCTGAACTCTTCGAAACCGAACTTACCGTGGTAGGCGCCCATACCGGACGGACCGACGCCTCCGAACGGCAGCTTGTGGGTGGCGAAGTGGAAGACCAGATGGTTGATCACCATCCCGCCCGCCGACACCTCCTTGATCACTCGTTCGCGCACCGCTTTGGCCTTGGTGAACAAGTAAGCCGCCAACGGCTTGGGCCGGGAGTTGACGAACGTGATGGCCTCGTCCAGGTTCTGGACAGTCATGATCGGCAGGATGGGGCCGAAGATCTCGTCGGTCATCAGCGGCTCACCCGGGTCGGGATCTACCACGACGGTCGGCTGGATCTTCAGACTCACCGCGTCGGAAGCACCACCGAGCGCAACGGTGCCTTTGGTGGCGGCCAGGGCGCTCACCAGCCTGTTGAAATGGCGTTCGTTGACGATGCGTCTGCCGCCGGCGTTCTCTGCCTCGAAGGTGTCCACCGCCGCCGTGATCCCCTCGACCAGCTTGTCCCGGATGGAAGCCTCGGCCAGAACGTAATCCGGTGCGATGCAGATCTGGCCGGAGTTGATCAGCTTGGTCCAGGCGATGCGCTTGGCGGCAACGTCGATGTCGGCGTCGGCCGAGACGATGACGGGGCTCTTGCCGCCCAACTCCAGGGTCACCGGCGTCAGGTGCGGCGCTGCGCCCTCATACACGCGGCGGCCGACTTCGGTGCCGCCGGTGTAGATCAGTTTGTCGAAACCCTGCGAGATGAGTTCTTGGCTGACCACGCCGTCACCTTCCACAACGACGATGGCGTCGTTGTCGAGATAGCGCTGCACCAGCCGTGCCATCAGCGCGGACGACGCGGGCGCCACCTCGGAGGGCTTGAGCACGACAGTGTTACCGGCGGCGATGGCGCCGACCGCTGGCCCGAGCGTGAGGGCGAACGGAAAGTTCCAGGCACCGATGATCAGAACAGCCCCGTAGGGCTCATACTCCACCCAGCCGCGGCCAGGCAGCTGGGACATCTCCAGCAGCCGGTGGCGGCGCTTCATCCACCTACCGAGGTTCTTCGCCGCGAATGCGGCCTCCCCGGCAACGTTGGCGATGTCGGCGAGCCACGCCTCGAACGGGGACCGCCCGAGGTCCTTGTCGAGCGCATCGGCGATCGCGGTCTCGTTTTCGGTCACCAGCAGTTCCAGTGCGTGCAGCTGTTCCTTGCGCCATTCCAGGCTGCGCGTCCGGCCGGTGGCGAACGTCTCGCGCAGGCGACGCATGGTCGCAGGAATGTCGGGATGGTCCGGCGTTTGATCAAGCTGAACGGGGGCGACGGATTCGGTGGTCATCTGCGGAGTCCCTTCTGACCTCGACGTACCCGAATCGTAGCCAACCACCCAGGGGGTGAATAGCCCCGTTCGGACAGCAAGCGGGTCCCGAAAGGGGGAGAGACTCCGGCGTCGGATCGCCAGCCCGGGTCGACCTACGAGAGCGTGTTGGCCAGCATGCGTTCGAGCATGCTCACCACGGCGATGCGTTCTTCGGCGTTGCCGACGAACCCCGCGTAGAAGCCCACTCCCCACACCACGGCGACCAACATTTCCACCAGATCGCTGACGTGCGTGTCGGTGCTCAATTCGCCGCTGGTGATCGCATCGCTGACCGCCCAGGTGAAGAATTCCCGCGAGGTCTTCAACAGGTCATGGCCGTCGCTGCTGAGCTCCGGATGGCGCTGCGCCTCCAGCACCGATGTCACCAGAAACGCTGCGGCGGAGCGGTCTTCCTCCTCGGCCTGCGTCGTGATCGCCAGGAAGGCCGACAGCCTGTCGATCAGCCCTGTCTGTTCGTGCGCCCTGGCAATGCCCGCGCTAACAATCGTCGCGTTCGTCTGCTCGATGACTTCGCGCCATAAGACACGTTTGCTCGCGAAGTAGTGATTGATCGCCGGACGAGTGAGATTTGCGCGGACAGCGATTGCCTGAAACGTCGCCGCGTCGTAGCCAAGATCGCTAAAAACGCCACGAGCTGCGCGCAGAATGCCCTCCCGCGTGTCAGCGGACTTAGCTGCGGGCGGGCGCCCTGGTCCTCGTTTGCTCGCCGTGTAAGGCATCATCGAATTGTGCCACAAGCTAGCTGACGACCGGTGACACAATCCTGAAACACCACCCGAGCGTACACGTCGAGCAAACTTCCTGAGGCCTCTAATCTCACGAAGAGAAGCCGGTCATCGGAGCTACACGAGTACCGCGCCCGGAGGTCGAACTAGGGTTCCAGGCATGGAGGGCCTCTCCGACGCCGGCCTCGACCCTTCGATCGTCGCGATCGAGGTGCTGGTCCACTCATGAAGGA
>CAZCHU010000027.1:9083-32005 GCA_964498215.1 uncultured Mycobacterium sp.
GCCGGCCTCGACCCTTCGATCGTCGCGATCGAGGTGCTGGTCCACTCATGAAGGACGGCGTCAACAGGCTGCGAAACCGCATCGTGCGGCGCATTCAACAACGCGACCCGGAGAACGACGCGTTTCGGCGCGCGATGCGTGCCGCCCTGATAGTGCCGCTCGCGGGGGCGGTGAGCTTCGCCATCGCCGACAACAACCCACAGACTCCCCTCTACACAATCTTCGGATCAGTCGCGCTGCTGGTGTTCTCGGACTTCCCGGGGAATCGCCAGAACCGAGCCGTCGCCTATGCGGGGCTGGCGCTCAGCGGCTTCATCATGATCACCCTGGGCACCCTGGTAGCACCGCACCCCTGGCTGGCGGTGCCGACCATGCTCCTCCTCGGGGTCGTGGTGATCTTCTCGGGCTTGTTCAGCGAAACCATCGCAGCCGGTCAACGCGCCACCCTGGTGACGTTCGTGCTGCCGGCCTGCACGCCGCCGGGGCCGATCGAGGATCGGCTCCTGGGCTGGACCATCGCGCTTGCAGTGTGTGTACCCGCTGCGCTGTTCGTGCTCCCGCCGCGTCACCACGGCGAACTCCGCCGCCACGCCGCGCGTGCCTGTCGCGTCCTTGCCGACAGGTTGGACGGACGCGCGTACCCCGCCGATGCCAGCGCCGCCATGGACGCGTTGCGCGCCAACTTTCTCGGCGCCGACTACCGGCCGGTGGGGCTGACCGCGGGCAGCCGGGCGCTGGTGCGGGTGGTTGATGATCTGGAGTGGGTCACCGAAAGCACCGGACAGCAAGCCGGCGCCGCGCTGGCCGACATGAAGGAACCTGCCGTGCGAGTGCTCCGCGACGCGGCCTCGGTACTCCGCATCACTCGAGTGGCCAGAAGGGACGCAGCACGCACAGACCTCGATGCGGCGCTGGCCGAGTTGCGGACGGTTTCGCGCGGAAGGTACCGCGAGGACCTTGCCGCGATTCTCGACGCAGCGGACGACAAGCGGGCTGTGGAGCTGGGCCGGGAGTTGCTGCGCCGACGCACCATCGCGGCCACCATCGGCGCAACGGGTCGCATCATCGCCGTCGCAGCGTCGGCCGATGCCCGGCCGGTATGGGCCCGCGCCCTCGACATTCAGGTTCCCGAGACCGGGGCCTCGGAGCGGATCCTGCCGGCAACCGCGATGGCCGCTCAGGTCACGTCGGGCTTCCTGGCCAACCGCGCGGTGGCGCTGCGCAACAGTTTGCGCACCGGCGTCGGACTCGCGCTCGCGGTCGCCGTGACCCATATGTTCACGGTCGAAAACGGCTTCTGGGTTGTGCTCGGCGCAATGTCGGTGCTGCGCAGCAGCGCGCTGACCACGGGTACGCGGGTGTGGCGAGCGGTGATCGGGACGGGTATCGGCTTCCTCTTCGGTGTCGTGGTCATCTCGCTGGTCGGGGTCGATCCAGTCGTGCTGTGGATTCTCATGCCGCTGGTGGTATTCGGTTCGGCCTACGTGCCCGAGATCGCGTCGTTCACCGCGGCGCAAGCCGCGTTCACGATGCTGGTACTCATCTTCTTCAACCTCGTGGTGCCCACCGGATGGCAGGTTGGGCTGATCCGCGTGCAGGACGTCATCATCGGCGCCCTGGTCGGCGTCACGGTGTCGCTGTTGCTGTGGCCGCGCGGAGCCACCGCATCGGTGACCCGGGCGATCGGCTCAGCCCGTTCCATCTTCGCGCAGTACCTGCGGGTGGCAGTGCTGCGCATCACCCGCGGCGCATTCGAAGAACGCACCGACGAGCTGGTGACGCTGAGCCACGACGCTCTGGCTGCCTCACGGGTCATCGATGACGCCGTGCGTCACTACCTTTCGGAAAGCAGCGGTGAAACCGACTTTCGCGCCCCGACCGTCCGGTCCTTCAACCGGGCCATCCGGCTGCGTGCGGCCGCTGACCTGATCGCCGACATCCCGACGCCGCCACCGCTGACGGCCTACCCGAAGGTGCGCGCGGTGGTGGAGTCCCATGTGGACGCCATCTGCGACAGGCTGGCGGGCCGGGTCAACGTTGAGCAACCGTGGACGCCGATCGCCGACGATTTCGTGCTCGCTTTGCGGTCGGAGGCACCGGACGACGACCTCGGCGTTTCGGCGGCGCTGCCGTTGCTCACCGTCTGCGCGCTTCTGGGCGAGCTGGAGTCGATGTACCCGCTGAATACAGCATCGCCGGCAGAGGAAAGGCAGCCGTGAACCCGCACTGACCGCGGGTTGTTCGTCTGCCCCGGAAGCGGATCAGCCCAGCACAGCCAGCGCGGCCGCACGTGCTTCAGCCGTGCTGGCCGTGGTCAGCACCGCGTCTGCCGCTTCTCGGCACTGCTGCAGGGTGACCTGGGCCAACTTCGCGCCCACCCCCTGCACGGCGGCGGCGGCAGACGACAGCGACGTCACCCCCAGACCGGCGAGCACGCAGGCCAGCAGCGGATCGGCGGCCGCCTCACCGCAGACGCCGACCGGCTTACCCGCCGCGCCTCCGGCCCGCGCGGTCATCGCGACCAGGGCCAGCACCGCGGGCTGCCACGGATCAGTGAGGGTCGCGAGGTCGGCCGACATTCGGTCGGCGGCCATCGTGTATTGGGCCAGGTCGTTGGTCCCGACCGACAGGAAGTCGACGTGCTCGAGGATCCGCTCTGCCAGCAGCGCAGCCGCGGGCACTTCGATCATCACGCCGGGGGTAAGGCCGTGCGCACGCACCTTTGCCCCGAAACGTTCGGCCTCGCCGGCAGTGGCGATCATCGGCGCCATCACCCACGGTTGGCTTCCGGTGCGCTGCGCTGCCACGGCGATCGCCTCGAGCTGATGGGTCAGCAGGCCGGGGTTGCCTTCCGCGATGCGGATACCGCGGACACCGAGCGCCGGGTTCGCCTCATCGGGGTGCCCGGCGAACTTGAGCGGTTTGTCCGACCCGGCATCAAGGGTGCGGATGACGACCTTCTGTCCGGCGAAGGCCTCGAGCACCTCCGCGTAGATGTCAGCCTGCTCCGCGACGGTCGGTTCGGTATCGGTGTTGAGAAAGCACAGTTCGGTGCGGAACAGACCGATGCCCTCAGCCGGCGTCTCCCGGGCCGAGCGGGCGGCCGCGGCGTCCTGGACATTGGCGAGAACGGCGACGGCGTGGCCATCCGAGGTCGCACCCGGGCCGGACCAGCTCGCGGTCTGCGCTGCAGCGCGCTCGGCCTCGGCCACGGCATCTCGGGCGGCTGCCTCGTCGGGGGCCACCGTGACGGTGCCCCGGGTGCCGTCGACAAGAACCATCGCGCCGCCGGGAACATCGTCGAGCCCACCCACGGCAACCACGCACGGGATGCCCAGTTGGCGCGCGATGATCGCGGTATGGCTGGTGGGTCCGCCGAGCGTGGTGGCCAAGGCTACGACCAGCGCGGGGTCTAAGCCTGCGGTATCGGCGGGTGCCAGGTCCTCGGCGCACAGGATGGAGGGCTCGTCCGGCAGCGGAACGCCTGGTTCGGGCAGCCCGTTCAGCTCAGCGATGACGCGGTCGCGGATGTCGCGAAGGTCGGTGACTCGTTCTGCCATCAGCCCGCCGAGCTGAGTGAACAGGTCGACGAACTGGTCGACTGCAGCTACTACCGCTGCCACCGCGGGCATGCCTTCCTTGATGCGCTTCTCCGCGGCCCCGAGCCAAGCACGGTCCTGGGCAAGGGTGGCCGTCGCGGCGAGCACCTCCGAGGCGACGCCCGTCGCATGCGCGGCCCGGTCGCGCAACCGGGCCGCGACCGCCGCCGCTGCAGCGGTGAAACGCTCCCCCTCCGCCGGACGTTCAGCCTCCGCGATCTCCTGGCCGGCCTCCCGGTCCACGTCAGGCGCCTTTCCGGGCCTGATCACCGGACCGTATTGAACCCCGGTGACGACGGGAACACCCTGCAGAACCGTACCGGGGTTCGGGCCCGCATCCGGGAGCTGTGAGGTAGGCGGGGAAGACGCAGTCATGTGAACCAGGTTACAAGAAAACCTTGACAAGTCAACATATTCAGGAGTAAAACCAAATATATCAACATTTATCTCGGCCTATCCCCACACATCTCGTCATCCCTTCGTTAGCGACCCGGAGCCCCATGTACCCCGAAGAGCGGCAGCAAGCCATTGCCTCGCTGGTGATGACGCAGGGTCGTGCGTCGGTCACCGAACTGGCGCACACCTACGACGTCACCACCGAGACGGTTCGGCGCGACCTCGCCGTCCTGGACAAGGCCGGCATCGTGCGCCGGGTGCACGGGGGTGCCGTTCCGGCCCGGGCGCTGCACCTCGTCGAGCCCGGTGTGAGCGAGCGAGACATCACCCGCTCGGAGCAGAAGGACGCGATCGCAGCGGCCGCAGCGGAGTTCTTCCCGATGAGTGGCGCCACGGTGCTACTGGATGCCGGAACGACGACCATGCGCATAGCCGCACAGATCCCGACGAACCGCCCTCTCATCGTCGTCACCAACTCGGTGCCGATCGCTGCCAGGCTGGCCAACCTGCCGTCGGTTTCCCTCCAACTGCTGGGCGGCCGAGTGCGTGGCGTCACCCAGGCCGCCGTCGGTGAACAGACCCTGCGCGTGTTGGACACGCTGCGGGTCGACATCGCGTTCATCGGGACCAACGCGCTGAGCGTGCGCCACGGCCTGTCCACCCCCGACGGTGACGAAGCCGCGGTCAAGAGGGCCATGGTGAACGCTGCTGACTACATCGTCGTCGCTGCCGACTCATCCAAGGTGGGCCGCGAAGACTTCGTCAGCTTCGCACCTATCACCAAAGTCGACGCCCTCATCACCGACCCCGAGATCGGTGCCGCCGACAGCGCCGAACTCACCGAGCGTGGAATCGATGTCATCTGCGCAGGAGGCCACTCGTGATCGTCACCGTCACACCCAACCCGAGCATCGATCGCACCGTCACGTTGCCGTCGCCGCTGACACGTGGCGCCGTGCATCGCGTCACCTCGGTCACAAGCCAGGCCGGAGGCAAGGGCGTCAACGTCGCCCGCGCCCTGACGCTCGCCGGGGTCGAAACCGTGGCGGTCCTCCCGGCGGCCACCAACGATCCGTTGTTGATCGCCTTGCAGGCAGCGGGGGTGCCCTACCGAACAGTTCCGACAGTCGAACCCGCGCGGACCAACCTGACAATTACCGAGCAGGACGGCACCACGACCAAACTCAACGAGCCGGGCGCGGAGCTCACCACGGCATCCGTGCAGGCGTTGACCGACGCCGTGCTCGAGGCCGCCGAAGGCGCGGCCTGGGTGGTGATGTCGGGTTCACTCCCCCCGGGAGTTCCCAACACGTGGTACGGCGACGTCATCGCACTCCTGGGATCGGCTCCCTGCCAGATCGCCGTCGACACATCCGACGCGCCGCTGGCCGAACTGGTCTCGGCACTGGATCGCGGCGCGCCAGACCTCATCAAACCCAACGCCGAAGAGTTGGCCAGTGTGCTGGGCTACTCGACGGAAATCCTGGAATCTGCAGCCGCACAGGGTGATCCGGAACCGGTGGTCACCGCAGCCGGCAAGCTGATCAACAGGGGCATCGGCGCTGTGCTGGCCACGCTCGGCGCGGCTGGCGCGGTACTGGTCAACCAGGAAGGCGCCTGGTGGGCCACGCCCCCGCCGATCGTCCCGCGCAGCACCGTCGGTGCCGGTGACTCGTCGCTGGCAGGGTATGTCCGCTCTGCCGTGGGCGGCGCCGCTCCTCCGCAACGCCTCCAGATGGCCGTCGCCTACGGCAGCGCCGCGGCCGCCCTACCCGGGACCACGTTGCCCACCCCCGCAGAGATCAACCTGAGTGCCGTTCAGGTGCAGCCGATCTCGCCCATTTCCCCCGCCCACTGACAGTCAACGACGAGAGTAGTGCCATGACGAGCTCGCCATCTTCTCCACCGATCATCACCACCGACTTGGTGTTGCTCGATGCCGACGTCACCGGCGACAAGCGGGCAGTGATCGCCAGCCTGGCGGACCGCCTGGGCGCCGCCGGGCGGACCAAGGACGCCGCCGGCCTCACCGCCGCCGCCATGGCGCGGGAGGAGCAGTCCGCCACCGGCCTACCCGGCGGCATCGCCATACCGCACTGCCGATCCCCCCATGTGGACACCCCGACGATCGGGTTCGCTCGACTGCGGCCGCCCGTCGACTTCGGCGCTCCCGACGGTCCGGCCGACCTCGCATTCCTGATCGCCGCTCCAGACTCCGGCGGCCAGCAGCACATGAAGTTACTCTCGAGTCTGGCAAGGGCTTTGGTGCGTAAGGACTTCGTGGAAGCGCTCCGCAACGCCGGCACCGCCGCCGAAGTCGTCGACCTCGTGGATGCTGCCGTCAACCCTGCTCCAGCAGCCGCCCCGGCTACACCCCCGCCTGCCGAAGAGGCCGCTACGGAGCACGCGCGGCCGACCACATCGATCGTGGCGATCACCGCGTGCCCGACGGGCATCGCCCACACCTACATGGCCGCCGACGCCCTGGCCGCCGCCGCCAAGGAGGCGGGCGTCACGTTCATCGTGGAGACCCAGGGTTCGTCGGGCAGTACCCCACTGCCGGCCGACACCATCGCCAATGCCGATGCCGTCATCTTCGCCACCGACGTCGGGGTGAAGGACAAGGGCAGGTTCGCGGGGAAGCCCGTCATTGCCTCCGGTGTGAAACGCGCGATCAATGAGCCCACCAAGATGATCGCTGAAGCCGTTGCTGCCGTGGATAATCCGAACGCGGCGAGGGTCGAGGGCTCGGGCGCGGCCACTCAGGATACGCCGTCGGGAGACGTGGGTTGGGGCACCCGGACCCGCCAGATCCTGCTGACCGGTGTGAGCTACATGATCCCGTTCGTGGCGGCGGGGGGCCTGCTGATCGCATTGGGGTTCCTGTTCGCCGGATACGACATCACCGACAACGGCAACGACATCGCGCTGAATAACTCACTGACCAATCTTCCCGCGGGTGGATTCACCCAGTACCTGGGTGCTGTGCTGTTCACCCTCGGCAGCCTGGCGTTCAGTTTCCTGGTTCCAGCACTGGCGGGCTACATCTCCTTCGCGATCGCCGACCGACCGGGCATCGCGCCGGGGTTCACCGCCGGCGCCCTGGCGGTGTTCATCGGCGGTGGCTTCATCGGCGGCATCGTCGGCGGCGTGATCGCCGGTTTCGCGGCGCTGTGGATCAGCAATCTCACGGTGCCACAGTGGTTCCGAGGCCTGATGCCGGTCGTCATCACCCCGCTGTTCGCATCGCTGTTCGTCGGGCTGATCATGTTTTTCCTGGTGGGCCGCCCCCTGGCCTGGATCAATACCAGCTTGACCGAATGGCTCAGCGGGATGTCCGGAACGTCGGCGATCCTGCTCGGTGTCATCCTCGGCCTGATGATGTGCTTCGATCTGGGCGGCCCGGTCAACAAGGCGGCCTACGCGTTCGCCACCGCCGGGTTGGCGGCCGCTACCACCGCCTCGTTCGAAATCATGGCTACCGTGATGGCGGCAGGCATGGTGCCGCCGCTGGCGATGGCGCTGGCAACCACGTTGCGGCCGAAGCTGTTCAGCGAGCCCGAGCGGGAAAATGGACGGGCCGCCTGGCTCTTGGGCGCGTCGTTCATCTCGGAAGGCGCCATCCCCTTCGCCGCGGCCGACCCACTGCGCGTTATCCCGTCGATGATGTTCGGCGGGGCCATCACCGGCGCGCTGTGCATGGCGTTCGGCACGACATCGCGGGCACCACATGGCGGCATCTTCGTGCTGTTCGCGATCGACAACAAACTCGGGTTCGTGATCGCGATCGTGGCCGGGATGATCGCCGGCGCGCTGGCGGTGATGGCCGCCAAGCAGTTCATCAAGCCGGGCGCCGAAACCGCATCCGAGCTCGTATCCACCTGACGTCAGTACCCAACAACAAAGAGGAGTATCCATGCCCACCAAGACCGTCATCGTCGGCTCGTCTGTCGGACTGCACGCCCGGCCTGCGGCCATCATCGCCGAAGCCGTCGTCAACGCCGGGGTACCGGTCACTCTCTCAACCGATGGCGGCGAACCCGTCGACGCCGGCTCTGCGCTGATGATCATGACCCTGGGCGCGGGATGCGGCGCGCAGGTCACCGTCGCATCCGATGACGAAGCCGCCCTCAAGGCCGTGGCCGAGCTGGTCGAGCAGGATCTCGACGCTTAGCGTCATCCGCACTGGCACGGACGCCGCATTCCGGCAGCGAAGATTTGCATGCGCATCTGCTGGTAGACGAGCTTCGGACAAAACTGTGAAGCAGCCTCCCAGCAATCACCGTTAAGATTGCTTCGTGCAATCGATGAATGCGCTTGAACTGCCTGTTTGCACTCCACGGTCTTCGTCTGAGAGTTTGCTGGGAATATTCTGGGACATGGTGCGCCGAACGGGCCCAGCGAGGGGTGACTCCGTGTGCGCCGGGTAGCTGCCCTGGTCCTGGCGTTGGCGCTTGCGCTGTCGGCTGCTGCCCCGGCCGTGGCGATCGCACCGCCGGTCATTGATCCAGGAGCCATCCCACCGGACGAGACCGGCCCGGATCAGCCGATGGAACAGCGTCGGGTTTGTGCGACACCGACGACGTTTCCGGACGCGAACTTCGCCGACCGGTCCTGGGCCAACGACTACCTCCGCCTGGACGAGGCTCAGAAATTCGCGACCGGTGCCGGCGTGACTGTGGCTGTCATCGATACGGGCGTGAACGGTTCGGCGCGGGTGCCGGCAGAACCCGGGGGCGATTTCGTCGAGACGGCTGGCGACGGGATGTCGGACTGCGACGCGCACGGCACGCTCACCGCGGCAGTAATCGGGGGCCGACCTGCACCCACGGACGCCTTCATCGGGGTTGCCCCGGACGCTCGTATCCTGTCGCTACGTCAGACGTCGGACAGTTTCCAGTCGGTGGGTGCGCGCAGCGACCCCAACGACCCCAACGCGACCCGAACTGCAGGTTCTCTGCGCAGCCTGGCCCGCGCAATCGTGCACGCAGCCAACCTCGGTGCCCAGGTCATCAACATCAGCGAAGCCGCCTGCTACAAGGTGACTCGACCGATCAACGAAGCCCCGGTTGGCGCCGCGCTCGACTATGCCGCCAACGTCAAGGGCGCGGTCATCGTTGTGGCCGCAGGCAACTCGGGCGGTGATTGCACCCAGAACCCGCCGCCCGACGGCGCCGCACGAGCCGACCCCCGCGGTTGGCAGAAGATGCAGACCATCGTGTCGCCGGCCTGGTACTCGCCGCTAGTGCTGGCCGTTGGCAGTATCGCGCCCAACGGCCAGCCGAGCGGATTCTCCATGCATGGCCCGTGGATCGGGGCTGCCGCCCCCGGCGAGAACCTGGTCGCGCTGGGCTACGACGGCAATCCCGTCGACGCTCTGCAGGGCGAGGACGGTCCGATTCCGATCAGCGGCACGTCATTCTCCGCGGCGTATGTCTCTGGGCTGGCGGCGTTACTCAGACAGCGCTTCCCGGAACAGACTCCGGCGCAGATCATCAACCGAATCACGGCGACCGCTCGTCACCCCGGCGGCGGGGTGGACAACGTCGTCGGTGCGGGCGTCATCGATCCCGTTGCGGCGCTGACGTGGGATGTCCCTGCCGGCCCGGCCACGATCCCGTACCGGGTCAAGGATGTGCCCGCGCCGGCGTACGTCCCGCCACCCGACCGCGCTCCGATCACGGGGGTTGTCCTCGTCGGTCTCGGCGTCGCCGTGCTGCTGGGTATCGCCGCACTGGCCCGGCGGGCTCTGGTGCGACGGTGAGCAAGTTGACCTCCGTATTCGGGGCGCGGTTCAGCACCGGCCACGCGCTGTGGGCTGCGGCGCTAATTCCGGCTTGCGTCCTGCTGTTCGCCCGGATCGACCTGCTGTGGCTGGGCATCGTGCTGGGCGTTCTGACCGGGCTTGGATCGGTGCTGACCTTCCGGGGTCGCCGTCTCACGGGGTGGGTCGCCGCGCTCATCGCCTGGCGGCGGCGGCGCCGTCAGCCGCCGTCACCGCCGTCAGAGCCTGCGGTCGGAGCGACCGTGATGCCCGGCGATCAGGTGGCGTTACGCTGGCAAGTCGACAGTGTGGTGTCAGCGATCGAGCTTATTCCGCGGCCCTTCACCCCAACCGTGATCGCGCACGGAGAAGCCCGCACCGACGACGTCGTCGACACCGGCTTCATCGAAAAGCTGATGGCCGCCTACTGTCCGGACCTGGAAGCCGACGTGGTTTCTGCCGGCTATCGAGTCGGCAGGACTGCCCCCGCGGCGCTCGCCGGGCTTTATGAGCAGGTCGTCGGTCCGTACCCGGCGCCGGCAAGCCGCCGGACCTGGGTCGTGCTTCGCGCGGATCCGGACCGGACGCACAGGTCGGCGTCGCGTCGCGGCGCCGGGGTGGCCGGACTGGCGGAGTATCTCGTCGCCTCGACCACCCGGATCGCAGATCGCCTGTCCAGCAACGGCATCGATGCGCGCCCCGCTCGCAGCTTCGATGACTACGACCGGGCCACCGCGATTTCATTCGAGCACGAGGCCTGGTCGATGATCAAGGGCTGCGGCACATTCACCGCTGCATACCACGCACCTGGGGGTCCCGACGCCTGGTGGTCGGCCCGGGCCGACCGCACGCTGACCCGAGTCCGCGTCATCCCCGGTTCGGCGCCCACCTCGACGGTGCTGTTGACCACCATGACGAACCCCTCGACACCACATGGTTTTTCGTGTCTTCGCGGCGGGCAACGGGCAGCACTACTTGGTGAGAACCCGGTCGCCGACCGCCACCGCGAACTGCCCGTCGGTTCGGCCGGAGTCTTGGTGGGCGAGACCGCGGACCGCTATCCGGTGTACCTGCCATTCGACGACATCGACGTCAGTGTCAACCTTGGCGACGCGCAACTATTCACCCAGTTCATGGTGCGTTCCGCCGCCGCCGGTGCGGTCATCACATTGGGGCGGCGGTTCGAGGGGTTCGCCGGTCATCTCAATGCCCGAGTCGGTCAGGACACCAAGGTCTCCTGGCCGAATTCCACAACCTATCTAGGTCCGCATCCGGGGGTGGACCGAGTGACGTTGTGCAACAACTTCATCGAGACTCCGCGACACAAGCGGCTACCCATCAGGCTGATCAATCCGCGCGAGGAGAGCCGCTACCAGATGGCTTTGAACGATTGATGAGCTGGTTTCGTCGCAACGACGCGGAGGGCGCCGATGAGCGGTGACGAAGTACAGGTGATTCCGGAAGACCTGGCGGCCAAGGCCACCCAGATCAGGGGTCTGTCCTTGTCCCCCACCCCAGCACAGCCCGATCTCATCTCGCCTGATGCCCTGGCCACCAGCGGTGTCGCGCTCACCAACCTCGCGGTCAACGCCGAGGCGATAAGGGCCCGTCAGGAGTTCGGCAGACTCGAGGGCTTGCGGCTTGCTCAGACGCTGGACAATGTGGCCGCGGCCTATTCAGACGTGGACAGGATGTCCGGGGAGGCCATCGACAGCACGCTGGGCGGACCCGCGTCACCCAGCGTTCCGAACGGCACCTCGTATCCCGAGCCCGTCGACCTGCCGGCTCCTCCGCGCCCGCCGAGTATGCCTATCCCCCGCGGCCAACTCACCTCAGAACAGCTGCTGTTTCCACCGGAAACTCAACGCGCACTGGAATCAGGAGACGGTGGGGAGTCTCTTCGGGCCGCCGCACAGGTGTGGCGGAGCGATGCCCAGTCGCTCGCGGTCGCGGCCCAGCAATTCGAAACGAATTCGCTGCTATGGGAAGGAGAGGCCGCCGAGGCGGCGTACTCGAAGTTCAACGCATACCGTGACTGGCTGATCAGTCTCGCGGGTTCGTGGAGGCGGCTGGCTGCCGAGGCCGATCGAATGGTGGACGCACACTGGACAGCAAGACGGGACAACGAGCCGATTGCGCAAGCCTTTGAACAGCTGGAACTGGAGATCGCACAGCATCCCGCGAGCGCTGAGAACCTGAGAAAGACGCTGCAGATGGCCGAACTGCAGATCCAATCCGAAGAGATTCGCAACCGGTACGCCAGGGACGGCCAGCCCCATCAAATCGAGCCGGAAGATCCACCTTCTCCTGTCCTTTCCGGCATCCCGGTGACCGTGGACGATCATCGACGGGCGCGCCGGCCCCGGACAGACGCGGACGGTTGGAACCACGAGGCGGGTGCGGGCCCGACCGATAGCGGCGGTCCACCCCCGGCGGGCGAACGGCCACGATCCGAGGGGCGTCCGGCAGCATCGCCTTTCCCGGCCACCCAGGAAACGGCGCCGGAAGCACAGCCGGTCGGCGCGCCGAGCGGCGGATCCGCCGGGGCCGGGCAACAGGGCGGCGCGGCAGGCGGGGGTGCCCCAGCTGGCCAACGGCCGGGCGCTGGGATTCCGACTACCCCATTGGGCGGCCCGAAGCTACCCGTCGATCCGAGCTTGAGGCCTGCCGCGGCGGCCGGCGGAGGCGGAGGTTCGGGCGTTCGGGGCGCCGGTGGTGCGGCACCGGGCTCCTTGTGGCAACCCTCCGTCGGCGCCGTGACTGTCGCGCCCGCGCCGGGGGCCCCGGCCGTGCTGCCGGCCGCGACTGCCGGTGGTTCGCCAGGAGGGGCTGGGATGGCCGGTGGCGTGGGAGGCATGGCGCCGATGATGCACGGCGGCAGAGGTGACGGGACCGGCGCCAAGAAGCGCAATCCCCAACTGTCCGAGGACGAGGGTCTCTACACCGAGGATCGGCCGTGGACCGAGGCGGTCATCGGTAATCGCGTGCGGCGCAGGGGCGCAGCGAACGACGCAAAGAAGGAGTCGCCATGACCGACGACATGCATCCCGAAGTGTCAGCTGTTCTGCGGCAGGCGCGCCGACTCCAGTCCTTGATGGACGATCAGCTCGACAAGATGGCGCACGACTCATTCGCTGCCTCCGATGAGGCTGAGACGGTCGAGGTGACACTCAACGGCCATCACTGGCTCCGGGACGTCTACATCCAGGACGGGCTGCTGCGGCTCGGCTCCGAGACCGTCGAGCAGCGGGTGAACGAGGCACTGCAGAAGGCGAATGCGGAGGCCTCGGCGACGATCGACGAAGACCGCCGCCGTATCGACGCGGTGGTCGCCGAGATCACCGCAGAAATGGCAGACGTGGAGCCCACGTAGAAGGACTCGCCCACCGCCACCGCCCCCCTGATGACATTCTCAGTTGCGTCAGGTGCCGGAGGTCCCTTGTGCGGACGACTGTCCGGCTGCTGAGCTAACGGGAGGACCTGAGGATGGCAGGCGCCGAGTCGGCCACAGCGAGGTCCGGGAGTGAAGGAGCGTCCCCAATGATCGAGGTACTGCCGGGATTCCCGGATGACGTCGCGGCCTTCGCCTGCCACGGGCACGTCACGAAGGCCGATTACGCAGCGGTGCTGGAGCCTGCGATCGCGGACCGGCTGAACCGGCACGAGAAGCTGCGCCTCTACTACGAGGTAGCACCGGATTTTTCCGGCCTGGAACCCGGTGCGGTCTGGGAGGACACCAAGGTGGGCTTGAGCAACTTCCGGCACTGGCAGCGTTTCGCCGTGGTCACCGACATCGACTGGATTAAGCACTCGGTGGCCCTGTTCGGGTTCCTGATGCCCGGGGAACTGCGAGTGTTCCCCACCGCAGAGACCGGTCAAGCTCGCGAGTGGATCACCGCCTAATCGCCAGGCACAACCCAACTCCCACCGCGTATCAGCCGCGCAGGATAGGCTCATGTGCCAATGATCAAGCGGTTGGGAAAGTCCAGCGGTAAGGCCGCCGAGCCTGCCTACCCAGTGGAGTTGCCACGGGGCCTGGGCAAGGTGTTTTCGAAGATCAGCATCCAGTCCAAATTTATGCTCATGCTGCTGGCGATCAGCATCCTGTCGGTAGCAGTCGTGGGCTACATCGGGTTCGAGTCGGGCCGAACCTCGCTTCGCGCAGCGGCATTCGATCGGCTCACCGGCGTTCGCGAGTCTCAGAGCCGCGAGCTGGAATCCGCGCTCCTCGAGCTGAAGAACTCGATCATCCTCTTCTCGCGCACCGCCAACGCCGGGACCGCGCTGGCCGCTTATTCGGCGGGGTTCAACCAGCTCAACAACCCGGGCGCGCCGCCCATCGACCCGGCGCAGCAGCAGGCTCTGGTCGACTACTACACCGATGTCTTCGCCCCCCAAAAGGAATCCAAAACGGGTGTGAAACTCGACGTGCCCGCACTGCTCCCGAGCTCCTATGCCGAGCGCTACCTGCAGGTCCATTACACGATCCCGTTCAAGAACCCTCATGAGCGGATCGATGTGGACGACGCCGGGGACGGTAGCCAATGGTCGGCAGCCAACGCTCGCTTCAACAACTTTTTCCGCACGGTCGTCAAGCGCCTGGAGTTCGCGGACGCACTGCTCATCGATACCGACGGCAACGTTGTGTACACCGCCAACAAGGGCATCGACCTGGGTACCAACATTCTGGACGGCCCGTTCCGAGGCGGAGACCTCACCAAGGCCTTCAACAACGCGATGCAGAGCAATGCCTTAGATCGTGTCGAGGTCACCGATTTCGGTGCCTACCAACCCGCCTTGGAGCCAACCGCGTGGATGGTCAGCCCGGTAGGACCGCTCGAGAAGGTGACCGGGGCATTGGCGCTACAAATGCCGATGTCGAGAATCAACCGCTTGATGACCTTTGACAAGCAGTGGGAACAGACCGGCCTAGGGACCACAGGCGAGACGTTCCTGGTGGGCGACGACAAGCTGATGCGCTCTGACTCCCGGCTGTTCCTGGAGGATCCCGAGGCCTACCGGTCGAAGGTGATCGCTGCCGGTACCCCGCCTGATGTCGCCGACGCGGCGATTCGGCAGGGGACCACGGTGCTTATCCAGCCCGCGGGCACCGAAGCCACTCGCCGGGCCGACCAGGGCCAGACCGGCACCTTGATCACCGACGACTACCTCGGGCGAAGGACGCTGCAGGCCTACGCCCCGGTGTCCGACGACCAGGTGCGATGGAACATCGTGGCCAAGATCGACGTCAGCGAGGCGTTCGCCCCCGTTGCCCAGTTCACCCGCACCCTGATGTTATGGACCACCGCGATGATTTTCATCGTGTGCGTCATCGCGATGATCCTCGCCCGAGGTTTCGTGCGGCCCATCAAGCGGCTCGAGGCCGGCTCCCGGAAGATCACCGCCGGCGCGTACGGCACGGTGCTGCCACTGCGCTCGAGCGACGAGTTCGGCGACCTCACCGTGGCATTCAACGAGATGAGCCACAACTTGGCCCTCCACCGACAGCTACTCACCGAGCAACGCGAGGAGAACCACAAGCTACTGCTGTCGCTGATGCCGGAATCGGTGGTGCAGCGCTACCGTGAGGGTGAGGAGAACATCGCACTCGATCACCCCGACGTCAGCGTGATCTTCGCCGACATCGGCGGGCTGGACGAGCTGGCCGAGCGTCTACCGCCGGAAGAGTCGCTGGCGATCATCAACCGGCTGGTGAACCAGTTCGATGCCGCCGCTGAAGATCTCGGCATCGAGCAGGTCCGCACACAGCACAACAGTTACCTGGCCAGTTGTGGGCTCAACCAGCCCAGGCTGGACAACTCACGCCGTGCGGTGGACTTTGCGATCGAAATGAAGCACATCGTGGACAGGTTCAACGCCGAGAGCGACCATCACCTGCGGCTGCGGGTCGGCATCGACACCGACACCGTGGGCAGCGGTCTGATCGGCGGCTCCAACATCGGCTACGACGTATGGGGCTCGGCGGTCAACCTCGCCTACCAGGTGCACAACGGATCCCCACAGCCCGGCATCTACGTGACCTCCCGGGTATACGACGTTGTCCGCGAACTGCATACCTTCGTCCCGGCCGCAGTGATCAACCGAAACGGGGCCGACGAACAGACCTACCGCCTCACGGACAGCGGCTAGCGATGGAGTTCACCGGCGAGCCGTGGTTCTACTGGGCCTTGTCAGTCGCGGTCGGCCTGCCCATCGGGCTGATAGCACTCACCGAACTTCGCAGCGCCCTCAACCGCCGCGGTAGTGCCCTGGTCCGGCCGGTTGAGCTGCTGCGTAACTACATCCTCCCACTGGCGGCACTGCTCGCCCTGCTGGCCGGCGCAAATCAGGTGCCGATCCATGCGACCCCGGCACGAATCGTGTCCACCGCGCTCGGATTCGTGGTGCTGGTGCTGCTGCTGTCTGGTCTCAACGCCACCCTGTTTGACAGCGCCCCAAAGGGTAGCTGGCGCCAGCGGTTGCCGAGAATTTTCCTCGACGTCGCTCGATTCGGGCTGATCGCAGTCGGTCTGGCGGTGATCATGTCGGTGGTCTGGGGTGCAAATGTCGGTGGCCTGTTCACCGCATTGGGGATCACCGGGATCGTGCTGGGCCTGGCGCTGCAGAATTCCGTCGGTCAGATCGTCTCCGGGCTGCTGTTGTTGTTCGAGCAACCCTTCCAGATCGGTGACTGGCTCGACACCCCGTCGGCACGTGGCCGTGTCGTCGAAGTCAACTGGCGCGCAACCCATATCGAGACGGCCACCGGCCTGCAGGTCACGCCGAACTCGGTACTGGCCGGTGCCTCGTTTACCAACCTGAGCCGGCCGGGCGGAGCACACACCATCTCGGTGTCCACGGTGTTCACCGCCAACAATTCGCCCGACGTCGTGTGCGAAACGCTGAACCAGGTCGCCGCCCGCCTACCCCAGCTGCGCACCGATGCCGAGCCGGCGACAGTACCGGTGGGCGCCAACGAGTTTCGTACCACGATCCCGTTGCAGTCCCCCGCCGACGACGGCGCCGCCCGCGCCATGTTTCTGCGCTGGACCTGGTACGCGGTGCGGAGGGCCGGCCTGAACCTCGACCAAGCCGACGACGACTTCGCCACCGAGAGCAGAATTGCGGCCCAGCTGCGGGCGATCGCACCGATCCTGCGTCTTTCGGGCACCGATCAGCAGTTGCTGCTGCCGAAGGTGCATATGGCCCGCTACGGCGCCGGAGAGCTACTGCAGGTGAGCGGCGAACTGCCCACTCGGATGGCCTTCGTGGTGGCCGGGCGCGTGCAAATCACCGTCACCGACGATACCGGCGCCGCAATCCCGGTGCGGACTCTGCACCGTGGTGATTTTCTGGGTCAGGGGGCACTGATCCGCGAGGAAGTGACCGCTGACGCGACCGCGCTGGAAGAAGTCACGGTGTTGCTGATCGATCGCGATGACATCGCAGAATTGGTGCTGCACAAACCAATTCTGCTCAAGGACATCGGCAAGGCCATCGAGGAACGCCGCAAGGGCGTTCAAACGGCCCTTGCGACGGCCCACGGCAACTGACCAGCCGGTCCGATTGACGAGGCGAGCGTCACGGGAGGTCGACCTTGCTGGCCAGCCAGCGGCCGTCAACCTTCTCCATCGTCATCACGACACGACTGCGGTCCAATTGTGGAGCGGGGACCGACGAGTTGCTCACTGCCTGGTCGATGAACAGCACCACCTCGACCCGGTTCTTGGTGGCGGACTTGACCGCCGAGTCGATGACCATACCGTCCGCTGTGGCCTCGTTGTCGATCAGCACCTGGCGGAGCTGGCCGCTGGATCGCTGGTACAAATCTTTGAACTCGCCGGTCGAGCCGTCGAGTACGTCGGCGACGTTGGTGTCGATCGCGTTCGGGTCGATGGTGGTCAGTGTGAGGGCGAATTCCTCTGCCGCATCAAGTGCTTCGGCAGCGGCTACGTCTTTCTGATGGTGCTGCCACAGCAGCCAGCCCTCGTAGCCCGCGACTGCCAGGACGGCCACCAGAACCGCCGCCGCGATCCATGACTTTTTCGAGGGTCCCCGGCGCCGGTCAACGGCCCGACGGTCCTCACCATCATTCTCGCCGTCCTCGTCCGCCGCGTCTTCAGCGGCCGCGTCTGCTGGGTCCGGCTCGGAGGCCTCGTTGGCTGGTTCATCCTCGTCGTCTGACCCGTCGTGTGCCTCTACGGTTTCAGCCGGAGGCTTCACCTCAACCACCTACCTTCGTCCCGTATTCGGGAGACAACGTCGGGAAACAATGGGCCAGCGTATCCGGCCGCGCGAAACGTTGACACAAGCCGGGCGGTCTCATCGCCATCGGCCAACTGGTCGACGTATCAGTTGCACGCTCCCTGGCCTCGCAGTGTGTTACCCCACCGCGTGGCGGCAACGATATGGGCGTGGGTGACCCCCGCCGGGTCCAGCTTCCGCATACTTTCGGCGATGCGGGTCAGCTGGTAGGTCACGCTGGTGATCGCCTCGCCCCCGTATATCGGCGAGTACGGGCCGAAATTGTTGGGTGTGTTGGTGATGGTCAACGGCGCCACCCGAGGCGCTAGAAAGGCCGTCGATTGATCGATGTTGGCGACTACCGCGTTGGCCTGCCGCTGCACCCCGCCGGCCGAGTAGTCATCATGCTGGTCACCGAGATTGCGGTTGAAGTCGTTGATCTGGCCCATCAACGGGTCGAACTGTGCGTTGAACCACTGGCACGAATCCGACATGCCGCTGACCATTTGGGGTGTCACCTGGTAAGTGAACGTGCTGAACGGCCAGATTTCGAAGTTGGGCGACCAATCGGAAGGCCCCGGGGTGAACACCGGCAGCGGAGCCGGCGGGTCCGATTCGGCGCTGGCGTGGCCGGAGAACACACCAGCGGCGATGGCCATCGCCCCCACGCATGCCAAGGCGGAACGTATCCGCCGGACCGTCCTCAAGCCCATTCTCATCCTCCCAACACGATTACCCGAGCGGTTGGGTTTGTGCGACCAATCGGCACAGACGCCACGCGCCATCTGCCCGAAGTGACCTCCCGGGATGACTCAGTATGGCTGTCTTGCCGGACGCGCACGGCCGATCTTCACGAAACCGTTCGTAAAACTGCGAACGCGCTTTACCCTGACCTCCGTACATCGCCACCGATCTGCAGGAGCCTGTTTTGACTGACTCGAAGCCGTTGGGCGGCCTGCACTTGAGTGGGCAACACCCACGGCGGACCACCGGCTAGCGGGCCCAGCAATGACCATCGACCAGGGACAAGAGTCCCCTACCAAGGAACGCGACGGTGTCGTCGCGATCGAGGATTGGTCCAAGGGGTACGTCAAACGACACCCCCTGGAATCCCTGTCCACCGTCGGGCACCAGTGCGTTCTCGCGGTGCGCACTATCCAGTACTTCTTCATCGACCTGTTCACGGGCAAGTTCCAGTGGGGCGAGTTTGTGCGGCAGGGCGCCTTCATGGCGTCGACTGCGGTGATGCCCACCATCCTGGTGGCGCTGCCGATCGGGGTGACGCTGTCCGTCCAGTTCGCGCTGCTGGCCAACCAGGTCGGTGCCACCTCCCTGGCCGGCGCGGCGAGCGGGTTGGCGGTTATCCGTCAGGCCGCGTCGCTGGTTGCGGCGATCATGATGGCCTCGGCCGTCGGGTCTGCCGTCACCGCTGACCTCGGTTCCCGAAAAATGCGCGACGAACTCGACGCCATGGAAGTCATGGGCGTGTCGGTGATCCGCCGGATGGTGGTGCCCCGGTTCGCCGCGGCCATCATGGTCGGTGTCGCCCTCACCGGGATCATCGCATTCGTCGGCTTCCTGGCCAGCTACCTGTTCAACGTCTACGTCCAGGGCGGCGCGCCCGGCAGTTTCGTGTCGACATTCGCATCGTTCGCCACACCGGCGGACATGGTCGTCGCCCTGGTCAAGGCCGTCGTCTACGGTGGCATCGTCGCGATCATCGCCTGCCAGAAGGGTATGTCCACCAAGGGCGGTCCGATCGGTGTCGCCAACTCGGTCAACGCGGCGGTCGTGGAGGCGATCTTGATACTCATGGTGGTTAACGTCGCGATCAGCCAGCTCTATAACGTGCTCTTCCCCAGGACGGGGTTGTGACATGACGGCTTCCCCGTTCGTCCCCACCATCGCTCGGCCGTTCGTCGGCGCCTACCGGAGATTCGCCACCTCCGGCATCCGGCTGGGCCACATGCTCATGTTCTTCGTCCGGGTGGTGGCCGGCGTCCCCATCGTGCTGAAGAACTACAAAAAAGAGTTTCGCCGCCTGCTCTCCGACATCGCGTGGGGCAACGGCTCCATCGTCGTCGGCGGCGGCACCATCGGCGTGGCGTTGGTGCTCGGCGTCACCGCCGGCGCTCTGGTCGCCCTCGAGGGCTACAACTTCCTCAACCTGCTCGGCTTGGGTCCCGCGACAGGAATCCTCTCGTCGCTGGTGAACACCCGCGAGCTCGCGCCGATCATGGCGGCGCTGGCTTTCGCGATGCAGGCCGGTTGCCGGTTCACCGCGCAGCTGGGATCCATGCGAATCGCCGAAGAGATCGACGCCCTGGACACCCTCGGGATCCAATCCATCCCGTATCTGGTCACCACCCGGCTGATGTCCGCCGTGATCGCCGTCATCCCGCTGTACCTGGCGTGTCTGGCAACCACGTACATCACCGCCCAAGTTGTCGCCGGGATCATCAGCGGCGGATCCACCGGGCCCTACCTGCACTACTTCACCATGATGTTGACCAGCACCGACATCGTCTACTCGGTGATCAAGTGCGTCGTATTCGTGTGGATCGCCTCGACGCTGCAGTGCTACTACGGGTTCTACGCCAAAGGTGGGCCGGAAGGTGTCGGCATCGCGGCCGGGCACGCGATGCGGGCGGCCATCACCGTCGTGGTCATCACGAACATGCTTCTCACCATGGCCATGTGGAGTGTCGATGCCGGCGCGAAGTTTGGGGGCTAGATGGGGAACTCGCTAGATCAGGACGGACGCGGCCCCTCCGACACACAGTTGCTCATCGGCGGGGTCGTCGTCGCGTTGGTGATTGCACTCACCGTCGGAACGTTGCTGATGAAATCGACCGGGCGGCTGGACAGGTTCGTCCGGGTGGTCGCCGACATGGTGAACGTCGGCGACGGCCTTCCCAAGAGTTCTGACGTCAAGTACCACGGGTTGCTGGTTGGCAGCGTCGACAGCGTCGTCCCCGCGGTCGACGGCAAGCCCAACTTCGTCCACATCAACCTCAAACCCAGGTATGCCAAGGACATCCCGGCCACGGTGACCGCGCGCGTGGTCCCGAGCAATGTGTTTGCGGTGTCCTCGGTGCAGCTTGTCGACAACGGTCCCGGCCCTGGCATCCAGAACGGTGCGCACATCCCCGAGGACGCCAACCTGTCGACGGTGCTGTTCCAGACCACCATCAGCAAGTTGCGGGACGTACTGGCCGCAGTGGGCCGGGGACGCGATGACGACAGCCTGGGCATTCTGGCCGCTGTCGGGGCCGCCACCGAGAACCGGCGGGTCAAGCTGCTCAACGCCGGTGCGCAGATGAGCCGGTTACTCGACCAACTCAACTCCATCGTCGCGACCGAACCCGGCCCGTCGACAACTTCGGCGCTGGTCGAGGCGGCCCAGGGCCTGCAGGCCACCGCACCGGAACTCGTCGACGCACTGCAGCAGGCGGTCCGACCGATGCGGACCTTCGCCGAGAAGCGTGCCGAGTTGACCTCACTGGTTGCCGGCTCGCAGTACACGTTGGGCGTCACCCGGGAAGCATTCGACAACCACACCGACAAACTGATTCAAATCACTCACGACCTAACACCGGTGGTGGGCGTGCTCGCCATGCAGGAAGACAAGTACGTGCCCATCTTCAGCCGGGTGAAACGGCTGTCCGAAAAGCTCATCGACACCGCGTGGGATCCCGACCTCGACACGTTGAACGTCCGGGCCAACCTGTCGCTCACACCGATGTACACCTACACGCGAGCCGACTGCCCCATCTACGGTGAGTTGAAGGGGCCGAGCTGCTTCACCGCACCCGAGATCGCCGTGCGGCCCGAACTGCCCGAGAACATGCTGCCGCAGAACTACCAGCCACCGCCCGGGCTCGGGCCGCCGCCGGGAACCGTGATCGGGCCCGAAGGAAATCTGCACGCGGTGGGCCCACCGCTCATCAACCCGGCCACCCCGCCGGTCGAGCTGGACATGCCGCTGCCGTGGTGGACGGGTCCGGCGTATCGGGTTCCGGGGACGGCCAATCCTGACAACACGCCGTTCACGCCGCCGGGACCCGCGCCGCTGGTGGTGCCGCCGTGGCTGCCGGTGCCGCCCCCACCGCCGCCACCCAATCCCGCACTGCCCGTTGGGGCTCCGGCTGTGAGCCCGCCGCCGGGCCCGCCGCTTGGCCCGGTGACCCCGGTGGCACCGGTCGCGGAGCCGCAGCTTCCCGCTCGGCTTCCGGGTCCGCCGATGCCGGCTGAGGCCGCGCCCGCTTCCTACGGCGGAAACGTCGGCCCCGTCGGCAGCCGCCAGGAGCTGCAGCAACTCGGCCTGATCACCGGTCAGGCGGAGCCGGCATCGGTGGTAACAGGTTTGCTCCTGGGGCCTGTAGCCCGGGGCACCGAGGTTTCCCTGGTCCCTTCCGATGCCGTCCACGCCGCCCCCGCCGCGTATGAATCCTCAGAGGGGCCGAAATGAGTCTGCGCAAACCGTTGATCGTCCTCGTTCTGTTCATGGTGAGCGCGATCGCCGTGACGTTCCTGGTCTACAACACCTTGCGCCGCGAGGTCCCCGGGAAGACCACACCGTATGCGGCCGTCTTCACCGACGTATACGGACTGAGCGAGGGCGACGACGTCCGGATGGCCGGCGTTCGCGTCGGGCGCGTCCAGGACATCGAGTTGGACGGAACCGTCGCGAAGGTGTCGTTCATCGTCCAGAGCGACCAGGCTCTCTACGGCAACACCAACGCCGCGGTGCTCTACGAGAACATCATCGGGCAGCGCCATCTGGCACTGTCGATGGGCTCGACGGGCAGCAGCGAACAGCTCAAGCCAAACAGCGTGATCCCGGTCGAGCGAACGGACCCGTCGTTCGACGTCGGCACCGTGCTCAACGGCTTCGAACCGATGTTCACCCTGCTCGA